>NZ_JBLVPV010000032.1:0-34152 GCF_048286775.1 Flavobacterium glycogeni | reverse complement strand
TTCATTTTTCAATTCTTCACTAAATAATTGTGTTTGTATCTTTTTGAAGATAAAAATAGCTGTTTTTTTTCAAAGTTATAAATGATTGATTATCATATAAATATATGAAAAATTTTATAAATAAAACACATAATAACCTAAAAATCAGCGAGATAAATCCTTAACTTAATGACATTGAACGAGCGCCCAATGTCATTAAGTTAAGCTTTTTTACGAGTGTTTTTCAGTATTCGGGAGCTACTAGTGTTCTAGTATAATGAGATTGCTTCGCCTATTCGGGATAAACCCTCGGGTCCTCCTTCGTCGGAATGACAAAACGTGCGTGGTTTAGCATGTTTTATCAAGAAAGTTTGTCATCTCGACGAAGGAGAGATCACATAATTAGCTCGACAATCCTAGTGAAATCAGCCTTTTTTATCTTAACTTAATGACATTGAACGAGCGCCAATGGGAAAAATTGGAGGTTTTCAATGGGAAAAAGAGGTTTTTTCACAGCCTGACGTTTCCAAGCTTGACAAGATTGGAGAATTCAAGGTGTAATTGTTCAATTTAGAACTTCAATCGCACTATTGCCCTTTGTTAGTCACAATTTATGAATTTAGAATCAGTTTTATCAGATTGTTGTTAAAAATTTCGTCAATTATTTTTGTTGCTGTCAAAGGCTCTTGCATCGGATGTTGTTGAAAAATATTTTTGTGCAAGTCTTCAACAGTGTCAGTAATAGAAACCGCCTTTTGTTCTGATAGTTCGTATATTTTTTTCTTGTGCCGGGTATTGAATATTAAATTATTTGGGTTAACTGCGCCTGCTTCAATATAGGCTCTTGTTTTTTTTACACATCTACAAGGATTGGATTTATTTACTAAACCGCATCTTTCATTCATCCAATTATAAAGATCCTGTCTCGCTCTCATTAATCGAATACGAAAATTACCTGCCGTGATTCCTAAAATTTCTGAACCTAAATTGTGGTCTATATCAAACATTTCGCCAAGAATATAAATCATTCGTTGTTCTCTGTCTAAACAAAGGAGCATGCCAGCGGTGCAACTAATTCTTAATTCTTCTATTGATTCAGTTAAATCATTATGTTCTTGATTGCTTAATTCATTGCTCGGCATGGTGTCGATTGAATTAAAGTACGTTTCAAAATCAATAACTTTTAGCTCTGATTTTCTCTTTTTGGCATTCAAAAAATGATTAACCGTTATCCTGTAAAGCCACGTTCTAAATTGACTTTTTCCTTCAAATTTTGATAGCGAGGTTATTGCTTTTATAAATACCTCTTGCGTTAAATCTTCTGCATCTTCAATACTCTTAGTCATTTTTAAGGCCAAATTATAAATGAATATTTGATGCCTGATAATAAGATTTTGTAACGCATTTTTATCACCACTGATTGCCAATTTAACCAAGTCGCTATCTACTTGATCGGGATAATTTATATGAAAAGGATTGTCCATTTTTTTGTTGTAATACGTACTGCAAGCAATTTGTTTGCAGTACGTAAATTTAAAATTAAATCTGTCTTAATCCGCCATCAACTGCAATTTCATTACCAATGATGTAAGAGGAATCATCGCTGGCAAGAAACAACACTGTTTTGGCTATTTCCTCTGGTTGCCCAAAACGTTTCACAGGAATTTGATTTGTAATAGCTTCGCCCGCTGATTTTAATACTTCTTCCGGCAAACCAATTTTACCCCAAAGTGGCGTTGCAATGGCGCCTGGGCTTACTGCATTTACTCTGATACCTTTTTCAATTAGTTCGGCCGATGCAACTCTAACTAAGGAGCGTAAAGCCGCTTTACTGGCACTTAATAAACTACTGCCTCCAAAACCAATACCGTTAAAATATGATGTAGTAATAATAATAGAAGCATTATTATTTAAATGTGGAATAGCTTTTTGCAGGGTAAAGTAGGCTCCTTTAAAATTTACGTTTATCATCTCGTCAAAAAAAGCTTCTGTTGTGTCTGCAATTGGGGCCAATTTTGCTTGTCCTACATTTATAAATAGTATGTCAAGAGCACCAAATTTTGTTTTGGTTTCTGCAAACAGTCTGTCTAAATCGGTTTGTTTGCAAACATCACCTTGAACTGCATAACTATTTGAACCAAGTTCACTCACAGCTTCATCAAGAGCTTGTTTTCCTCTACCAAAAATTACAACTTTGGCACCATTTACGATAAATTCTTTGGCTGTCGCTAAACCAATTCCACTACTACCACCTGTTATTACTGCAACTTTGTTTTTTAATTTGTCCATTTTTTATAATGATTTAATAGCAACTCCATTGTTACCATTATTTGGACAAGAGAAAATTGGTCATGTTACAAAAGTCTGTAAATTATTTTTGATTGGGTTGTTAACATCTTTCTAAGTAGGGGCTGTACTTGCCATTATTTAAAAACGGCTCTTAGCTATAGTGCTAAATTTTGTTTAACTCTTTACTTATTAAAATTTCATTTTCATCATCAAAACAAACAAATATTACTTTTTCAATTTCAGTATGTTTTGATAGAAATTCAGAAACTGTCTTAACTGCAATTTGTGCTGCTAACTCTTTTGGGAATCTGTATATACCAGTACTAATACTTGGAAATGCAATAGATTTGCAGTTGTTCTCAACAGCAAGTTGTAATGAATTTTTATAGCATTCAGCAAGTTTTTCTTTTTCATTATTATTTCCACCATTCCAAACTGGACCAACTGTATGTATTACATAATTAGCCGGAAGTTTTCCTGCAGTAGTAATTACCGCTTGCCCAGTCTCACAACTTCCTTGTCTAGCGATAATTTTTCTACAATCTTCCAATATTTCATTTCCTCCAGCTCTATGAATTGCTCCATCAACGCCACCGCCACCCATAAGAGATGAATTAGCAGCATTTACTATTGCATCAACTGAGAGTTTTGTAATATCACTTTTTATAACTTCAATCATATTTTTAGTTTCGAGATTATATTATGTCTAACGTTATGTAGATTAATGGAGTATGTGTTTTGGATGCTGGAAATTAACGATTAACTAAACCTTCAAGTACAAAACCAATTGTAATTTTACCTAAAACTCATATTTTGTCAAAACGTTGTTACAAGCTGTTTCTTTTTTCGAATACGGATTTATCAATTTATTTTTACTTAATTGCAATAAAATAATTGAAGCAAATAAACAAAAAATAGTAGCTTGTATTGTTCCTTCTGGTCCAAATTCTCCGCCTGTAGTTAATTGATTTCCGGTTATTTTAGTAGTTAGTAAACTAGTTGTGTTTTCATTAGCAGAGGTAATTGCTCCAAAAAATCCTGATTGCATAAAATTCCAAGCAAAATGTATAGCAATTGGGAACCATAAATTTCTAGTGTAAATATAAGCAGAACCCAGTAGTAATCCAGCTTCAATGGCGACGCACAATCCAGATATTAGCGTACTATTTGGATTTGCTAAATGTAATGCACCAAAAATAATTGCTGAAATTAATAAAGAGATATAACTGCCTAATTTTTCTTCCATTATTCGAAAAATAATGCCTCTAATTAAAATTTCTTCAAAAACAGCAAGTGTAAAAGCTATAGTTAACGGAATGATTATATTGGAGATAGGATTAATCGAAACAATTTCAAAACCGTTATTAAAAAAAATAATCAATATTGTCAGGCACTGTAATATTACACCGATCAGTGTTCCTGCTATAATATACTTGGCGATTCTTTTGCTTGAAAATTCGGTTATCTCTCTTTTCTCGTATTTTCTAAAAAAAAAGATATAGGCGCTAATTACCATTGTGGATGCGATTATGCCTTTTATTAGATTTCGATAATTTCTATTTAATGAAGTTAAATCAAGTACTTTCCCTGCAATTTGTTGAGCGATTATAAAAGCAATGAAACATACTAAAAGCCCAAGTATGATTCTGGTTAAAGGGGAATTTAAAATTCTTTGTTTGGTAGTAATCGATTCCATAAAATTTGTAATTAATTGGTTTAAGTTAATTGCAAAAATACGAGTATCAAAATCCTAGAAATAGAATGAAATTTGCCTTTTCAATTATAAGTTCTGAAATTTTTTTGGCAAAAAACCTGTTTGTTGTTTAAATGTTCTAATAAAATGACTTTGGTCAGCAAATCCGCATTCAAAGCTGATATCAGTTAGCGAAGCAGAGTTGCAATGTATATTTATATCTTAAAAATATCAAGTCTTTGTATCCAGAAAATTTCTGATTCTACAAACGTAAGTCTGGTTTTGATTATTCGGTCCGTTTTATCTCTAGGATTTTTAGTGACAAATCTCGCCTTGGAATTATTGAAATCCAACGTGTATTTTTCATCAAAGTCTTCTTGTTTGTTGGAAGAAAAAGTAATCACATTGTCTTTCTCAGTCCATTTCCCTTTTCCGTATTTATTTACTTCAGGTGGAATTCCCTGTTTAATATTCTTGTAAGAATGAAATAAGAATGTTCCATCTTGATGTAAGGTCAATTTATATTCAATTAAATGATCTCCTTCTTTGCTAAAAGTACGATTATAATCACCAGCAAATCCATTCGATTGTGCGAATATAGTAAGGCTGAAAATTAAAAGTAAGGTGGTAAGTAGTAATTTCATCGATTTGTTTTTTTTAAATGGGTTATTACTTTTTTGATGCTTTGGGATTGGTTGCGCTACGACGAGCAGGTGTTTACAAAGTCTCTCAACTTCGTACCCATTGCTATATGCCGTTTTAACTTTAGCAAACTTTATTTTCCTGTGTTTGTTGATTATTGGAATGGCTACGAAGTCGTGAGACTTCGCAGAGCAATCACGATTATATTTTGCTGTTACGACTTATATACTTCGCAGAGCTGGGGTTTTCCATACGCCAATAATGTTCATAAAGTACATGGGATACCCAACATGGGCAACAAGTTCATTCATTTCTTTTGTGTGAAGTAGTTGAGATATTCCGCTTCCTAACATGCCAACTGAAAAAAGTCCTGTGGCTGTCCAATAAATTATTTTATTTCTCTTTTTCATGGTGTATTATTTTAATTTGTTTACGATGTCTTGCAGGCGGTTGTGTGCCATATTTATTCCTTGTGCAAATGGTAGTTTCAGGATCTGGTCTCTGATTTCAACAGATTTATAAACCACATGCATGGTAAGTTTGCTAGTGTTGTCAGTCATTTTTTCAAATTCGTAGAATTCAAGCTGAATGCCAAAAGGAGTATTGCTCATTTCAAATGTCCGAGTAATTTTCTGGTTAGGGACGAACTCATGGATTGTTCCGTTAAATCCATGTTTGTTTCCTTTTGGGTCAGTGGTTTCATACTGGTAACTGCCGTGATTTTTACTTTCAAGTTTCAGCACTTTGGTTCCCATCCATTGCTCCACAATTTCGGGTTCTGTATGTGCTTTGAATAGTAATTCCAAAGGCAAATCGAATGCTCTTGTTATCACTAATTCCTGTTTTCCGTCAACGGCATTAATTTTAGTTTTTAGTTCCATAGTATTTTAGTTTTTTGGTTTATAATTTTTCATAATGTCTTCCAATTTATTAAACCTGTCATCCCACATTTTTCGGAAAGGCTCAATAAAATCAGCTATCTCTTTCATTTTTTTTGCATTTAGATGATAGTGAATTTGCCTTCCGCTTTGTTCGGCCGTGAGCAATTCACATTCGGTTAAAATTTGCAGGTGTTTTGAAACCGTTGGTCTTGCGGTGTCAAAATTGGAAGCGATTGTGCCTGCTGTCATGGATTGTGTTGTTACTAACACCAATATCGCCCTGCGTGTCGGGTCGGCAATTGCTTGGAAAACGTCTCGTCTTAAATTCATCATGAAGTTATTTGACTACAAATATAAGTGTAGTCAAGTAACTACGCAAATTTTTTGTAAATTATTTTTATAAACTGAAAATATTGGAAGTTTTTTTGATTGGGAAGATGTAGGTTGTGGTGTATGAATTGAATGCTAGTTTGTTAGTTAATTTACTACGCCAATTCCTGCACTGGTACTCGTTACAGATGAGCACCAGAGAACATGGACAAACGAGTGCGAGTGGTTTATTTGCTAACTGTCGTGGGAAACGAATTCTTAAAGTTAAAGTAACCGCGTTGCAAACGCTACGATTGTGCTCTAAATTAAAATTGGTACTCGTTGCAAACGAGCACCAGTGGGGCACCAGAGAACATGGACAAACGAGTGCGAGTGGTTTATTTGCTAACTGTCGTGGGAAACGAATTCTTAAAGTTAAAGTAACCGCGTTGCAAACGCTACGATTGTGCTCTAAATTAAAATTGGTACTCGTTGCAAACGAGCACCAGTGGGAGTTACTTTTTCTTCGACGAGTTCTTGCAGCTTTTTTTCATCATAACCCCGTTAGCCACTCGATTACTTGAAATAATTCTTCTTTTGTTCTGTTTTTCTTCTCGACTTTTGTGAGATAATGTGGATGTACCGAGGCGAATGTCATTTTTGCAATACGCTCATCGTGATTGTTTGTGTTGTTCATACCTTACATTTTAAGGTTAATGGCTCCATTTATTTCAACCTTTCTAATTGTCCTTTTCTTTTTACTATGTTTTTGTAATCCCACTGAATATCTCTTGATTTTTTCAACCAACGTTTAAGGTCTTTTGTATTGATTTGTTCAACTGTAGTGAAGAAAATAGAAGCGTCTTTAAATTTATCACCTTTTATCTTTAAATCGTCTTCTTCAAAGGCAGCACCACTCCAAAACATCAAACGCCATCCTGCTTTCTGTTTGCTGTAACCAACAATTGGATTGCCGTCTAAAAACCAAACAGGGTGGGCGTGCCAAATTTTGCTCTCTGCTTCGGTCAATTCGTTGTCAATAGTTTGAGCAAGCAAGTTGCAAATGGCTTTGTCGTCCGAAGTCAGTTTGTCGTTATATGTTTTAATATCTTCGTTCATTCTTGTCTAATGGTGTGGTCGTTAATTCAATTGATATTCGATTGGTAAATTAAAAGTTACTCTTACTGCTTCACCGTCTTGCATTCCCGGTTCCCATTTTGGCATTTTTTTTACCACCCGTATTGCTTCTTCATCAAGCTGTTTATTTACGCTTTGAATAATTTTTATGTCTGATATAGTGCCATTTTTATTTACAATAAAACCAACTAAAACCCGTCCTTCAATCTCTTCTTTTCTTGATTTATTCGGATATTTTAGTTCTTTCACTAAATGTTGCATAAGTTCGTTTGTACCACCTGGAAACTCTGGCCTTTTGTCATAGTCATAATGGATAGTCGCTATACCATCAAAATTCATACACTTGCCTTCTATCAATTTATCATTTTCGTAACTGTCTATACGTTTAGGTTTTCCATTGTCCCAATATGTTAAAAGTCGGCCATTTAATTTCCCTGATTTATAGTCTATGTCCTTACGAAGTTGTCCGCTTTCATACCATTCTTTTAATTTTCCATCTAATTTTCTGTCTTTGTAAACAGCGTAACTCTTTTCTGTTTTAATTTGTCCAGATTTAAAATAAATTTTCTCTGTTGCTCTATTAGTGTCAGCTTGGTCGTGCTGAACAATTTGATAATAAGTTGTGTACTTAAAGGAACTTACTTTGTTCCAATCATAGTCATAATATATCGTGTCTTGTCCCCAAGTAATAATGGTCAGGAGGAAAAATGTCAATGTGAAATTTTTTTTCATTGTGTCGTCTTTTTTAATAACCGCTAACTTATATATACACAAAACTTTGTTTCGCATTTGTTATTTCTTCAAATATATAAATTAATGCCGAAAATACTGATGTAATAAATTTTGGTTTTATATCTTTTTTAAAAAGTAACTCCTTTTGCTTTAGGGGTTTTACTGGAAACCATAATTATCTTGTTTTGTCATTCCGAGGCACGAGGAATCACACATCGTGAGTAGCCAATGTGATCTCTCCTCCGTCGAGATGACAAACTTATGTGATATTGTATGTGTGAATCATCGTGTTTTGTTAGAATGGGAATAGGCTTTGTGTGTTTGTGTTTGAAAATTTTTTGCTTGTAAGGAAATAGCAAAAAGGGAACATTGCAAACTGAATACTTTTTTCGTATTTTTGCACTCCAAATAAAGGACTAAGAAAATGTTAGATAGACTTCAAATAGTAAAACAACGTTTCGATGAGATATCGGATTTAATCATTCAGCCGGATGTTATCTCTGATCAGAAGCGTTATGTGCAATTGAATCAAGAGTACAAAAGTTTAAAAGCTTTGGCCGAAAAGCGCGATGAATACGTGCTGATCATGGCGAATATTGAAGAAGCAAACGAAATAATAGCCGATAACAGTGATGCAGATATGACCGAAATGGCCAAAATGCAACTGGAAGAAGCGAAAGAAAGATTACCGGAACTGGAGGATGAAATCAAATTTATGTTGATTCCTAAAGATCCCGAAGATGCCAAAAATGTGATGGTGGAGATTCGTGCCGGAACGGGTGGGGATGAAGCGAGTATTTTTGCAGGGGATTTATTCCGTATGTACACGAAATATTGTGAGAACAGAGGTTGGAGAACTTCGGTTGTCGATATGAATGAAGGAACTTCGGGTGGTTTCAAAGAGGTGATTTTTGAAGTTACCGGTGAGGATGTTTACGGAACATTGAAGTTTGAAGCGGGTGTTCACCGTGTGCAACGGGTACCGCAAACGGAAACACAAGGGCGTGTTCACACCTCGGCAGCGACTGTTATGGTGCTTCCGGAAGCAGAGGAATTTGATGTCCAAATTGATATGAATGATGTACGTGTGGATTTTTTCTGTTCTTCAGGACCAGGTGGACAATCCGTAAATACAACCAAATCAGCGGTTCGTTTGACGCACATTCCAACAGGATTAGTGGCGCAATGTCAGGATCAAAAATCACAGCATAAAAATAAAGACAAGGCATTTGGCGTTTTGCGTTCCCGTTTGTACGAACAGGAATTAGCCAAAAAACAAGCGGAAGATGCTACCAAACGTACGTCTCAGGTAAGTTCTGGTGACCGTTCTGCAAAAATCCGTACCTACAATTACGCACAAGGGCGTGTAACGGATCATCGTGTAGGATTGACTTTGTATGATTTAGGAAATATCATGAATGGTGACATTCAGAAAATTGTTGATGAGCTAGCGTTAGTCAACAACATGGAAAAATTGAAAGAAGCAAGCGAAGTTTTTTAAGAAAATAGATGCAAGAAGAAAGAGAAAAGATACCATACTAAATTATTTAGCATGGTATTTTTTTTAACAGTTTTTTACTGTTTTTGACTTTGTGAAAAATAATAAACAGATTAAATCTTTGTGAACTTTGCGAAAAACTTTGCGAACTTTGCGGTTAAACACACAACAATGACCACACAACAACTTATTGACCAAATCAGAATCAAGAAATCATTCCTTACAGTAGGACTCGATGTTGATTTGAATAAAATTCCAAAGCATCTTTTAGATTTAGAAGATCCCATTTTCGAATTTAATAAAGCGATAATCGATGCTACCCATGATTTAACGGTGTCTTACAAACCCAATACTGCTTTTTATGAAGCTTACGGAATAAAAGGTTGGATGTCGTTGCAAAAAACAATCCATTACATCAACGAAAATTATCCGGATATCTTCACGATTGCGGATGCAAAACGCGGTGATATTGGCAATACGTCTTCGATGTATGCCAAAGCTTTTTTTGAAGATTTAAACTTTGACAGCGTTACAGTTGCTCCTTATATGGGGAAAGATTCGGTAGAGCCATTTCTAGCTTTCGAAAATAAACATACCATAATGTTGGCTTTGACTTCCAATGAAGGAGCGTTCGATTTTCAGACTTTAAACGTTGATGGAAAAGAATTGTACAAACACGTATTAGAGACTTCTAAAACGTGGAAAAACAGCGAAAACCTGATGTATGTTGTAGGTGCTACCAAAGCCGAATATTTTACTGAAATTCGTAAAATTGTCCCTGATAGTTTTTTGCTTGTTCCCGGAGTTGGTGCACAAGGAGGAAGTTTATCTGAAGTTTGCAAATACGGTATGAATGCGAATGTAGGATTACTTATAAACTCTTCCAGAGCCATTATTTATGCTTCAAATGGAACTGATTTTGCCGAAAAAGCAAGAGAAGAAGCGTTGAATATGCAACAGGAAATGGCAGCAATTTTAAACGATATTAAACCGAATTAAAAACATTGGATGCGCTTCCTCTACTGTAATCAAAATAATAATTTGTTTTTAGGAGGGCTTTCAATTATTTACAGCATTTTAAAACTTAAATTTTCTTTAATGGCTTAAATGGTAAAAAAAAGCATGTTAAATTAGTTAACCATGTAAGGAATGTAAGTACATATAACATATGCCGATTTATTGACTTTGCAACTTAAATGAACTTACATTCCTTATATGGTTTGAATTTTATTTTTTATGCTGTCACTATTAAAATAGAGCCTTGATGTTTAAGGTTTAAACAGAATTATGAAAACATTTATCGATCAACTCGGGACTTCCCATTCTTTTGAAACTTCACCAAAACGCATCATTTCATTGGTTCCTTCACAAACGGAATTACTGTATGATTTAGGTTTGGAAGCCAGCATTGTTGGGATTACCAAATTCTGTGTGCATCCATATCATTTTAAATCAACGAAGAAAATTGTTGGCGGTACCAAAAAAGTGCATTATGAGAAAATCAGATTGTTGCAACCTGATATCATCATTTGTAATAAAGAGGAAAACACACCAGAAATTGTGGATGAGTTGCGTAAAATTTGTCCGGTTTGGGTGACGAATATCATCACGATTGAAGATAATTTTAAGATGATAACTGATTTTGGACAGCTTTTCAATTGCAGAACCGAAGCCCAGAAATGGAACGATAAATTGGCTTTTGCCTTGAGCGATTTTAAAAACTTTGTCAAAGATATACCCGTTAAAAAAGCAGCATATTTCATTTGGAAAAACCCTTTTATGGTCGCTGGTTCGGATAATTTTATCAATGAATTACTGAAGCTGAATCATTTTCAGAATATTTATGATAACAATCCCGAGGCTTCGGGACGTTACCCGGAAATTGAACTCAAAAAAATGCGCTTGGAAGGCGATCCGGATTTGGTTTTTCTGTCCTCTGAGCCGTATCCTTTCAAGGAGGAAGATGCTTTTGAAATAGGAAGACACACGCATCATGCCAAAACGGTGTTTGTTGATGGCGAAATGTTTTCTTGGTATGGAAGCAGGCTGCTAAAAGCGTTTGACTATTTTAAAAAAATGCATCAAAAATTATAATTCGCATTCTTCTAAAACTAATTCTTCTGTTGTCATGGTAGACTTAACAGTAGACTTTTCGATGTTTAAATTTTGTTCTGAGAACATTTGGTATTCTCTTTTAAGCTTTTCTATTTCACTTTTCTCTTTCAATAATCCTTTCATGGGTGTAATTTTTTTGCAAATTTACGGTATACAATCTTTAAAATAGCATTATTTTTTGTTAAGATTGGGATTTAAAATTAAAGTCCTATTTTTACAAAAAAAATTAAAGCGTGATTAACTATACCATTTACGAAAATAAAAGCAGCGATCAGTGGGTAATTTTTGTTCATGGTGCTGGTGGAAGTTCTTCAATTTGGTTCAAACAAATTCGTGATTTTAAAAAACAGTATAATGTATTGTTGTTGGATTTGCGGGGTCACGGGGAATCAAAACCCACTTTAAAAACGGCTTTCAAACAGAAATATACTTTTTCGGCTTTGGCCAATGATATTCTGGAAGTCTTAGATTTTCTAAAAATCAAAAAATCACATTTTGTTGGCATTTCATTGGGTACCATACTCATCAGACAATTGGCTGAAATGTATCCGGAACGCGTGCAAAGCATGATTCTTGGTGGTGCAATCCTGAAAATGAATTTCCGTTCTCAAGTATTGATGCGATTGGGAAATATGTTTAAATATGTATTGCCTTATTTGGTTTTATATAAGTTTTTTGCTTTTGTTATCATGCCTAAAAAAAGTCACAAGCAATCCCGTGTGCTTTTTATCAATGAGGCCAAGAAATTATACCAAAAAGAATTTATCAAATGGTTTAAACTCACTGCCGAAATAAACCCGGTTCTTAAGTGGTTCCGTCAGGTAGAATTGAATATTCCTACGCTTTATGTTATGGGTGAAGAGGATTATATGTTTTTGCCATCGGTTCGGAAAGTTGTCGAAAATCATTATAAATCTTCCAAACTCTTTGTGATAGAAAAATGTGGACATGTAGTGAATGTGGAGCAACCTAATGCTTTTAACGATGCGGTTCTTTCTTTTATAAATACGGCTAAATAAAAAAAAATGCCTGCATTATAAATACAGGCAATTCTTTAACTAACCAAAACCAAAATAATAAATAACCAGTTTATTACTCTGCAAAGATCACACATAAGGTGGCGTTTTGCTGTTAAGATTTTGTTATTACTTTGTTGTACATAAGTTAAGTTTTTTTAACTTTAATTCTGTAGTATTTATTTAAGGATTTTGATGCCGTCTGATACTATGGAATAGGAAGGTTTAAAGAGCTACCATTATAAATTCATAGTGGTTTAGCAGTTGGGCGTTTAGGTAAATATGTTAGAAAGATAAAATAGTTTTAACTGTAATAATACCGATTATGTATTCAATATAGTCCAATGAAAATTGAACTATTTTCATATTATATCGGCATTATACCAACAATTTTTCGGATTAATTTATATTCATAAATGATATAAGATGAAAATTCTCGAACTGGAATTATTGACGGATAGCATTACTGAAACGGAGACGTTTTATAACGATGTTATTGGATTGCAAACTATATCAAAAGACAATTCGAGTATTTCATTTGTTGCGGGTGCCACAAAACTAACTTTTCGGTCTTCTGAGAATTTAAAACCAGTATATCATTTTGCTTTTGACGTACCAAATAATAAATTATTGGAAGCCTTTGCTTGGATAGAAAAGAAGACTGAAATTTTGGAGGTAATTCCACCGGAAAAAATCGCCGATTTCTATAATTGGAATGCCAAGTCTTTTTATTTCTATGACAATAATGGAAATATTTTAGAATTCATCGCGCGTTTCAGTTTGGATAATGCTTCGGAGAAACCATTTGATGGTTCATCAATTTTATCCGTTAGCGAGATAGGTTTTGTTACCAAAAATGTTTCCCAACTAAGTGATGAAATGTTTAATAAATACGGTCTTTCTGTATTTCCAAAACAACCCAAACTCAATAAATTCATTGTTTTAGGCACCGATACAGGGCTTTTTATCCTTGTGGAAGAAAATCGAGATTGGTATCCAACGCATAAAAAATCAAAATCATTCTATACCAAAGTAGTATTTGATAGTGATGGGGAAACGAGGAAAATTGAAATTTTAGATTGAAAAAACGATAGTTAAAAATGCTCATTTCTGGTGAGCATTTTTTTATGATAAAATAATTGTGGGACATTTTATTTTATAAAATAAATCCTATATTTGAACAGTTAAAAAAAATAAATTAGAAGTCCAAAAGCGCATTATTTTTTGGTTTTTTAGTATTAAATAGATAATAACCAAACGATTAATTAGTTGCTGTTTTATGGCGTTGCATGTGTTTATGAGTTGTGTGCTTATGTTAAAAAAAAGAAAGAGTATAAATGAAATCAAACAATAAAATTGTATTAATTACAGGAGCAAATTCCGGAATTGGAAACGCTTTAGCCGAAAAATTAATTGCTGAAAATTATTTTGTAATTGGAACTTCCAGAAATGGAAAAATTGAAAATATTAGTTCTGAAAACCTATTTGTAGTGGCATTAGATTTGACAAATCAAAGTTCGATTGAAAAATGCAAACTCAATAATTAGAAATAAATTCAAAGGAATTGACATTTTAGTCAATAATGCTGGAATTGCTCCAGATTTAGACAAAATAAAACCAGATTTTGAAAGTTTAAAATTAACTTTTGAAACGAATGTTTTTGGACTTGTAAACTTTACGGAAACCATATTGGATTTTGTTAACGAAAACGGAAAAATTTTAAATATTTCTTCAATTATGGCAACATTGAACCAAGTTTCTAAAATTGACTCCACTGCCTATAGAATGTCGAAATCGGCATTAAATATGTACACTAAAACTTTAGCGGCTAGATTAAACGATAAAAATATAAACGTAAATTCAATTCATCCAGGTTGGGTCCAAACAAAATTATCAACGGAGGGTGCGCCATTAACAACTGAATTTTCAGCAAATGGAATATTTAAGTTAATAGAAACCGAAATGGAAACCGGAACTTTTTGGAATGCAGAATTACAAGAAAAAATGGTGTGGTAGCAAACACAGCACACAACAATCCTATTATAAAATGGCGACAAAAATGCTGAATTTAAAGTTGGTTTTAGACTTGGAAAATAAGTGATGAATTTGAAGACTAGTCTTTGCATCCCGTCACTTTATAAATATGCTGGGATGTCAAACAGTCTAGAAACACCTTGCGGAGAATTACACCTTCGGCTCCTAATCTTTAAAAAGTCTCAAATAGTCTATTCTGGGAGGGCTTTTTTGATTATTAGACGAATTGAAGTCAATTGATGTTTTATTAATCGTACAAAAAAAAACTATTCAAAATGAATTTTACGAAAGAACTCTTATTTTTTTTTAGTGCATTAGGCGCATTCAATGGGCTAGTTTTAAGTTGTTATTTTTTCTTTTTTACCAAGAAAAAACACCTTTCTAATTATTTTCTAGGTATATTATTACTTGCATTAAGCATAAGAATCGGGAAGTCGGTTTTTATATTTTTCAAACCCGATTTACCAAGGATTTATTTGCAAATAGGGCTTTCTGCCTGCTTTCTTATTGGTCCGGCATTATTTTATTTTGTAAAATCATCTATGGAACAAGCCATAGTTATTCCAAACAAATGGAAATGGCACTTTGCTGTTTTAATGATCTTCATTTTACTCGTAGGAACAGCATTTCCGTATGAAACGTATCCGAAATATTGGAATCTTTATTTCGTGAAAATTATTTACCTGCAATGGTTTGTCTGTATCTTGGCAACGGGATTTCTACTCAAAACAATTCTTTATAAATTGTTTTCAAAAAGTAAAACAGCAAACAGCATTACTGTGTTCGAAAAATGGTTGCTGAGTATCTATGGCGGTAATATCATCGTTTTCACCTCTTATGTTTTAAGCTTAATGCCAATCAATTATCCAATTTACATTAGTGGTTCAATTGCCTATACGTTTATCCTGTACATCTTCATATTAAAGCTTTTATACAGAAAAAAAACAGAGGATCTATTTTCGCCTAGCCCAAATAAATATGGCACTAAAAAAGTAGATCATGACACAGCCAACATTTTGATTGAAAAATTGCATCAATTAATGGCTGAAAAAAAAATATACCAAAACGCCAATCTTACCTTGAGCGAATTGTCAAAAGAAATCAATATTTCTGTACATCAATTGTCCCAGCTTTTGAATGACAATATGGGTAAAAACTTTACCGCTTTTATCAACGAATACCGCATCAATGAAGCCTGCACTATTATGGTTTCAGAGAATAAACTAACATTGGAAGGCATAGGGTATGAAGTGGGTTTTAATTCCAAATCTACTTTCTTTGCTACTTTCAAGAAATTAAAAGGTACAACTCCAGCCATTTTTCTTCAAAATGCGACTAAGTAGTTCAAATATATAAATCCGTACAACTAATTGCTGATTCCTACCCCTTGAATTGATTTATGTTTTGCAATTTTACAGCTTTAATAATTAAACTAAAATTTTGAAAAGCATGAAAAAAATAACAATAGGTCTAATGGTTTTAGGCTGTAGCCTCTTTGCGAATGCGCAAAATCAAGAAAAAATACTTCTTGAAAAAACAATCCAAACCTATTTTGATGGGTGGATGACTGGCGACACTTTGAAACTGGGAAAAGCAATGCATTCCTCTTGCAATTTGAAAAACATTAAAGACAATAAAGTACTAATAATCGATAGAAAAAACTATTTAAGCAGATTTAAACTTCGCTCAAAATTAGCAAATTCGGAAGGTAGAATTATTGAAATTAATTTTACAGGCAACATTGCATCTGCAAAATGCGAAATAGAAACTCCCGAACGAATATTTACTGATTATTTCAATATGATGAAATTAAACGGAGAATGGTATATTGTAGATAAAATTTCTGCCAATATTCTTAAAACTAAATAAAACCAATCATATCCAATGAAATATCTATTCTTTTCGATTACCATACTTTTTTCACTTTCGGCTATAAACATACAGGCACAAACGGAACACAATAAAAAGGTTGACACCTATATTGCACAAGTTCAGAAACAATACAATATACCAGGTTTAGCATTAGCTATAATTAAGAATGGGCAAGTTATTCATAGAAAATATTATGGACTTGCAAATATAGAAATGGCAGTACCTGTAACAGACAAAACTTTATTCCCATTATTTTCCACAACAAAAGTAATGTCAGTAGTAGCGGTTCATCAATTAATTGAGCAAAATAAACTATCCCTAGATAATCGTATCTCCGATTTTTTAGATGATTTACCAAATAATTGGAGAAAAGTGCAAATAAAAAACCTCCTTACTCATTCATCGGGCTTACCAGATATTGTTAATTATACAAACGATAAAGAGGAAGATGCCAAACAGAAAGTATATAAGGATACAGTGAGATTTGCTGCAGGAAAACAATTCGACTATAATCAAACCAACTATTGGCTTTTAAACCGAATATTTCAAAAAGTAATTGGAAAAACTTTGAGTGAATATATAATTGCTACACAATTTCCAACTTCTTTAAAATCGGTTGTTTTTGAAGGTAATAATCTGAAAGTTGTTGAAAATTTAAGCTATGGTTATGTAAACACAGTAAACAGCAATCAGTTTTTTAAAAGAAATTGGAATTTTCCTGAATATGAATATGGAGCGGCTGCTCTAAATATGACATTGAATTCATTTGTTGAGTGGAATAAGAAATTCGACAATAACGAACTTATCTCAGAGAAAACGAAGACACAATTATTTTCTCCCTTCGATTATGAGGTAAAAAGAGATTTTACTCATGGCTTAGATTTAATAAAGTCAAATGGAGAATTATCTTATGGCTTTTCAGGTGGTGTATCAACGGCATATAGAAAATTTCCTGATAAAGGAACAACTATCATATTGTTAGCCAATGGAATGTTTATACCAACTGAAAAAATTGGAGGAATTAATGAAGTAGTCAATACTATTGAAAAATTGAGCAGAAAAAATTAAAAGATACAGCTCCGGCAATTTTTTTGCAAAATGCCACGTCAAACGCATTAAAATAAATTGAAGTTTAAACCGCATAGAAACATAGTGTTTATTCGTGTGAAAATAAATTTTGACGGTGATAAGAGTTCACAATAAAAAAAAAAGCATTGGCTTTTTTTCTATGTCACCTACATTTCGACTATTCGGAACAGATTTAAATCAAAAATAAATTAAATTCTATGTTTCTATGTGGTTCAATTTTTAATGCGTTTGACTTGGCAAAATGCGGCTAAATAGTTCAGATATATAAATCCGTACTACTGATTCCTGATTCCTACCCCTTGAATTGATTGATGTTTTGCAATTTCGCAGCATTATTAATTAAACTAAAATTTCGAAAAGTTTATGAAAAAAGTCATCTATTTTATCGCACTATTATTTTCGCCAAGTTGTTTATTGGCACAAACTGAAGAGGTATCAATTAAAAAATGTATTGAAAATTACATTGATGGTAGTTCTTACAACAAACCGGATAGCATCGAAAAGGCATTTTATTCCGAAGCCAATCTATTTTTAAGTCATAAAGACAAAGACCTATGGATTGTGCCTGTTAGCGAATATGCCAAATGGTTTAAGAAAGACAATCAGGGGCAGTTTAATGGTCGCATAGGCAGAATTATTTCAATTGATTTGTATAACAATATAGCTTTGGCTAAGGCAGAAATAGTAATACCTGACAAAAAAACAGAATATATTGATATGTTTTTACTCAAAAAAATTCAAGGCGAATGGAAAATAATCAGTAAATCCGCAAGTAGCTTAAATAGCAATAAATCAGGACAGCATATCCTATTCATTGTTTCTAATGCCCATTATTATGGTAAATCAACCATAGCAACAGGCAATAGTTTTTCTGAAATAGTAAACGCTTACCATACTTTTAAAACAGCAGGATACACCGTCGATTTTGTAAGTCCAGAAGGAGGAAGTATTCCATTAGCGTATATCAACACCTCCGACACTTTGCAAAAGCACTATTTATATGATCAAGATTTTATGTATGCCCTAAAAAACACTAAAAAACCAACAGAAATTGATTCAAAAAATTACAAAGCTGTTCATTACATTGGTGGTGGGTCTGCTATGTATGATGTACCTGAAAATGCAGCAATTCAAACTATTGTTTTAAAAGTATATGAAGAAAATAAGGGCATTATCTCTTCTGTTTGTCATGGAACCGCAGGAATTGTAAACTTAAAAACTAATGACGGCAATTATTTAGTGGCTGGGAAAAAAATTAGTGGTTACCCCGATTCATTCGAAAAACAAGATGGAGACTATTTTAAGTATTTTCCATTCTTAATTCAAAAGACAATTGAAGAAAGAGGAGGAGTTTTTAAGTTTTCTGCTCGTAACGCCTCCCATGTAGAAACGGACGGAAGAATCGTCACTGGACAAAACTTTCAATCGTCAAGCGGTGTAGCTTTAAAGATTATAGAATTAATAAATGGTGCGAAAAATGAGTAATGGTCTATAGCTATGCGAAACAAAAAGTATCTAATAATCCGTTGGGTGCAATTGATTTTTACCACATAGAAACATAGAAATTATAGTGTTTAAAAAGAGTTTGATAGATGTTTTACTTTTCACATAGTCAAACTATGCGAAAAATAGTGCTATTTTCTATTATTTCTTTAATTATAAGTTTTATTTCTATGTTTCTATGTGGTAAAAAGAAATGTTTTTCGAATTACACCCAACGGGTATAATAATCTGAAAGTAGTTGAAAATTTAAGCTATGGTTATGTAAATACAGTAAACCGTTTTTTTAAAAGGAATTGGAATTTTCCAGAATATGAATATGGAGCCGCAGCTCTAAATATGATTGAATTCATTTGTTGAGTGGAATAAGAAATTTGGCAATAACAAACACAACTCCAGCAATTTTTATTCAAAATGCGACTAAATAGTTCAGATATATAAATCCGTACTACTAATTCCTGATTCCTACCCCTTGAATGGATTGATGTTTTGCAATTTCGCGGCATTAAATGCTAACATCACAAATTCAAAACAAATGAAAAGAAAAGATTTATTAAAAGTCTTGCTAATTGGATTATCATTGATTTCACTACTTGGAAATGCTCAATCCATTAATACAATATCCGGAAGGGTTACAAATTCTAAAAATGAGGTTGCAAAGGATACTATCAAGATTGGCAAAAAAAACACAGTTGATCTGGATGAGGTAACAGTTGTGTCAAAAGTTCCTTTATTTAGGAATAAATCAAACGGGACTATGGAAGTGAATGTAGCCAATACTATCCTGGCTACAAGCACCTCTGTAACTGAAATTCTTTCTAAATCGCCTAATGTTATTGTTGCCGATAATGGAGTATCTGTTTTTGGAAAAGGGGAAGCTATAATTTATTTAAACGGTGTGCAAATAACTAATGAACGCTTAGCCTCTATAGCTGCCTCCCAAATAAAGAAAATAGAAATTATATCCAATCCATCTTCAAAATATGATGCCGAAGGGAAAGCAGTTATCAATATAATTACGGTTGCAAATTTTGAAGAAGGTTATAAAGGAACAGTCAATCAATATTATAGTGTTTCCGATTTTTCTGCTCCAAATGCAGCCACAAATGTCAATATAAATTATAAAAAAAGGAAAATATCATTAGTTGGAGGTTACGGTTTGTTGCTTGGAGAAACAAGGGAAATTTTAAATACAACCAGAAAAAGACCGCAAGAAATAGATAATTTTAAATCAAAATTAAAGACGGATTGGGAAAGAGAATATGAAAATTTCTCGAACTATACACTAGGAGGACAATATGATTTCAACGAAAAAAAATACATCTCAGTTGAATATAGTGGCTATTCTAATAATTTAGGAGGGACTACCAAAAGCGAAAACAGTATCACCTCTAATGCAACAAACGGTTTTTTTGAAAGTAAAATTGACAACGACGTTGTAACGTATAATAATTCAATTTCGGCAAACTACAATACAAAAATAGACAGTCTGGGCACTTCTTTATTTGTCGGAACGCAATACTCTGTTTTTGATTCAGAAACAGATGATTATATTAATGAAAATAATAGTGTGAACGGGGAAGAATCATTTAGGAATTTAAATAATAAAATCAATCATAAAATTAAAGTTTTTAGTACACAGACGGATTATACAAAAGCGTTTAGTAGTAAAAGTAAGCTTGATTTTGGGGCGAAATACAGTACCGTTGAAAATAAATCGAATTCTGATTTTTATGTTGCTGAAAACGGAAATCCATTTATTTGGGATGACCAGTTATCCAATAATTTTAAATATCAAGAGATGATTTCGGCCGCTTATATGAATTTTGGTGGAGAAATTAATGAAAAAACGAATTATGGTATCGGAATAAGAAGCGAGTTTACGAAATACCTGTTGAACACCATTATCCAAAAAAAGGAAGATTATATAGATTTTTTTCCGAGTGCCTATCTAAATGTGAAATTATCTGAAAAAACACAAATAAGAGCTTCTTACGCATCCAGAATAACCAGACCCAGATATCAAGCATTGAATCCCACGATTATTTATCAAGATGCATTTACATCCATCGAAGGGAATCCTGATTTAAAGCCTGAAAGAACGCATTCCTTTGAAATATCAACTTCATTGAATAAATATAATTTTAAAGTAGGGTATAATTATACCACAGACCCAATTTCGGGTGCGGCATTACAAGGAAGTAATCAAAATTCATATGTGTTAAAAACGTTAAATTTGAGTACATTGCATTCCTATTTTGCATCACTTTCTATTCCCTACAGTACTGATTGGTGGACATCTGTCAACACCATCAATGTGAGCTATGATGAATTTATATCCAATGATATAATTTTTAGTTTAAAAGAGAGTAAACCGCTTTATTATTTTTATTCCAGCAACCAATTCGACATTAAAAAAATAGTAAAAGTTCAGTTGTTAGGATGGTATTTGGGAGAAAAATATGATGGTCTTTTCTATCGAAAAAGTCGTTCATTACTTACTTTGGGAGTCGAAAAGAGTTTTTTCAATCAATCCTTAAAAGTGAAGCTCATGGCAAACGATATATTTCATAAAGACAAACCAGTCGGGAATTATGAAGTTGGTCAAACATTTGTTGAATATGGCAGAACACTTAACACAAACTATTATAGGCTTATACTAACGTACAATTTTGGGAAATTGAAAAAAGTGAACTACGGAAACACTTCATCAGGTCAATCTGAGAACGGTAGAGTGCAATAAATAGATACTCCATCAACAAATTTGATGTGCAAAAAATTGAAACAAAACCTAAAACTACCTATAATACAAACCTAAAAGAATTTGGTTCTCAGTTGATGTAACTTTTCAAAGAAATAAGGTGTTGTAACCGCTGTGAATAGTAAAAATTTCGGCGTTACAAATGGGAATTTTAACAGGCTAAAATAACTGGTAGCAATAGCTGTTTGTAATGCTTTTTTTCGAATTTAAATAGAAAGATATAATCACAAAAACAAACAAACCTCATTTGAGTAATTTTAAATGAGGTTTGTTTTTAAGTTGAAGTTAGGATAAAAATTATTTCACGAAAATACAACGGTTTTATTACTAAAAACCATTGTCTTACGTTCGGAATGCAGTTTTATGGCTCTTGCCAAAACAATACGTTCCAAATCCCTGCCTTTCATAATAAAATCCTCAATGGAATTAATATGCGAAACACGGGTAATATCCTGCTCAATAATTGGACCTTCATCCAACTCTTGCGTAACATAATGACTGGTGGCACCAATAATTTTCACGCCTCTTTTGAAAGCCGAATGATACGGTTTTGCTCCCGGGAAAGCCGGTAAAAAGGAATGATGAATGTTGATGATTTTATTTTCATACAACGCAATCAAATTTGGAGTGATGATTTGCATGTAACGCGCCAGTACAATAAAGTCAATTCCGTATTTTTTAAGCAATTCAATTTGCTGTTGTTCTCCTTCTGCTTTGTTTTCTTTGGTAAAAGGAATATAATGAAACGGAATATTGAAGCGTTCCGCAATAGATCTTAAATCCTCGTGATTGCTCACAATCAATGGAATTTCCACATTCAATTCCCCAGCACTGTAACGACCCAAAACATCAAATAAACAATGGTCGTATTTAGATACAAACAATGCCATTCTTGGTTTTTGATCTTTAGTATAAATCTCCCATGACATATTGAAATCTTGGACAATCGTTTGATGAAAATCATTTTGTATCGATGCTAAACCTATTTCTTTATTGGTCAATTCACATTCTAATCGCATAAAAAACTCATTCTGTTCTACATCAACATGTTGGTCAATATAAACAATATTGCCTTCTATTTTTAATATAAAATTGGTCACTGCGGCAATGATTCCTTTTTGGTCTTCACAATGAATGAGTATGGTTATTTTTTGCATTTTAAGGTTGGTGTTTTTGGGTAATAATACTATTTCATCATTAATATTAGTGGAGTGTTTTTGTTTCAATTGCCGTTGGTTTTAACCAACGGAATGGAATGTAAAAAAAGCCTATTGGCTTTAGCCAAAATTATAGTGCTAATTTTGGCTAAAGCCAATGATTCTGGAAATTTTATATCCCGTTGGTTAAAACCAACGGCAATTTATCTCAGCTGTATTCCTGCAAATTGTTTGCTTTTCAAATCAAATATATCACAGTAATTTTAAACTGTTGATAATAATAATCTATCTATTGTCCTGCATCGCAAAAACCTTTTGCAATAAAACAGAAGTTCTGGCACTCAAATTTGTTCTGATATTTTTTTCTTCAACGGCAACCATCTTGAAAACGCCATTCAACGCTTGATTGGTTACGTAGTCAGTCAAATCGGGATTCACTTTATTTACTAAAGGAATGCTGTTGTATTTTGTAATAATGTTGGTCCAAACTTTATCTGCACCCACTTTAGTAAACGAATTTTTAATCACAGGATTAAATTTTCCGTACAATGCAGTCGAAGTACTGTTTTGTAAATATGTAGTAGCCGAACTTTCATTTCCCATCAAAATCGTTTTGGCATCCATAAATGTCATGTTTCTAACGGCGTCAACAAATATCGGAGTTGCTTCCTTCACCGCATCTTCGGCAGCACGATTCAATACTTTCAACCCTTCGTCAGCCAAAGAACTCAATCCAATTCTTCTCAAACCGGCATCAACTTTTCGCAATTCTTCCGGCAATAAAATTTTTACGGCTTCATTTCTGTAAAAACCATCTACTGCGGTCAATTTCGTTACCTGTTTCGAAATCCCATTATTCAGCGCTTCCTTCAATCCGCCGGCAATATCAACACCGCCAATTCCTTGCGTTTGTGGAAATTGATTCATAACTTGTTGCATTTCGGCACAACTGGAAAGCGAAACCGCCATCATTACCATTAAAATTTTTTTCATCGTAAATTGTTTTTATTAGTTCAAAAATACTATTTATTCAAAAACAAAGCCAACTATTCTTTAGGAGCACAAATTTTAGTTTTATTAATCAGCATTTGTCCCGCTTCCCGATAACTATCGGGACGCTGTATCCTCGCTGAAAAAGCAAGGGATGCCACTTCCATCGGGGCTAAATAACAAAATTATTTCTTATTTATTAACAACCGGCAGCAACATCAAATAATTTTTAAAATAAAATCGTAAATTGCAGGCTTAAATTATCATATTCATAAAATGGAACAACAAAAACCATATATCCCTAACAATAAAGTAAGAATTGTCACCGCAGCAGCTCTTTTTGACGGTCACGATGCAGCGATAAATATCATGCGTAGAATTATTCAATCTACCGGTGTTGAGGTAATCCATTTAGGTCACGACCGTAGCGTTGAAGAAGTAGTCAATACAGCGATACAAGAAGATGCCAATGCGATTGCAATAACTTCTTATCAAGGCGGACATAACGAATATTTCAAATACATGTATGACTTGCTTCAGGAAAAAGGAGCAGGACAAATCAAAATATTTGGTGGAGGAGGAGGTGTGATTCTACCTTCTGAAATTGCTGAATTGCAAGCCTACGGAATCACCAGAATTTATGCTCCGGATGATGGACGTGCCATGGGATTACAAGGAATGATAAATGATTTAGTGCAACAATCTGATTATGCTATCGGAGATAAATTGGATGGGGAATTAAGTCAACTAGAAGATAAAACCCCAACCGCTATTGCGCGTTTAATTTCGGCAGCCGAAAATTTCCCCGAAATAGCAAAACCAGTTTTTGATGAAATTCACAAAAAGAATGAAACCTCAAAAATACCAGTTCTTGGAATTACGGGTACTGGTGGTGCAGGAAAATCATCATTGGTAGATGAGTTGGTTCGTCGTTTCTTAATTGATTTTCCAGAAAAAACCATCGGATTAATTTCTGTAGATCCATCCAAACGTAAAACGGGCGGTGCATTGCTGGGAGATAGAATCCGTATGAATGCCATTAACAACCCTAGAGTTTATATGCGTTCTTTGGCAACACGCCAATCAAATTTGGCTTTGTCAAAATACGTAGCCGAAGCAATTCAAGTTTTAAAAGCCGCAAAATACGACATCATTATCCTTGAAACTTCGGGAATTGGGCAATCCGATACAGAAATCATGGATCATTCTGATGTTTCTTTATACGTAATGACCCCGGAATTTGGTGCCGCAACACAATTGGAAAAAATCGATATGCTTGATTTTGCCGATTTAGTGGCATTGAATAAATTCGACAAACGCGGTGCACTCGATGCGATTCGTGATGTAAAAAAACAATACCAACGCAACCACAATCTTTGGGATGTAAATCCAGATGAAATGCCGGTTTTTGGAACTATCGCATCCCAGTTCAACGATCCGGGAATGAATACGTTGTACAAATCGATAATGGATAAAATCGTGGAGAAAACGAATTCTGATTTGAAATCAACCTTTCAAATCACTCGCGAAATGAGCGAGAAGATTTTCGTTATTCCACCGCACAGAACGCGTTACTTGTCTGAAATTGCCGAAAGTAACCGTAAATATGATGTTACGGCGGTAAGCCAAGAGCAAGTGGCCCAGAAACTATACGGAATTTTCAAAACGATTGAAACAGTAGCTAAAAAAATCCCTGAGTTAAACAAAGCAGGAATTAATGACGATTCGGTTTTGCCAACTGCTTTAGAATCTGAAAAACCGGGTGCAGCTGAGGACAAAATCTTTTTGAACCTTTTACTGAATCAATTCGATAAAGTAAAAATGGATTTGGATCCTTACAATTGGGAAATCATTTTGACTTGGAACGAAAAAGTAAACAAGTACAAGAATCCAGTTTACACGTTTAAAGTTCGTGACAGGGAAATAAAAATGGCTACGCATACGGAGTCCCTTTCACATTCTCAAATTCCAAAAATTGCATTACCAAAGTACAAAGCTTGGGGTGATATTTTACGTTGGTGTTTACAGGAAAACGTTCCTGGAGAATTTCCTTTTACCGCAGGTTTATATCCTTTCAAACGTGAAGGAGAAGATCCTTCCCGAATGTTTGCCGGTGAGGGCGGACCGGAAAGAACCAACAAGCGTTTTCATTATGTGAGTGCAGGATTACCTGCAAAACGATTGTCAACTGCTTTTGACAGTGTGACTTTATACGGGAATGATCCACATGTACGTCCTGATATTTATGGAAAAATTGGTAATGCCGGAGTTTCAATTTGTTGTTTGGATGATGCCAAAAAATTATATTCCGGTTTCGATTTGGTTCACGCCATGACTTCGGTGAGTATGACTATTAATGGACCAGCACCCATGTTATTAGGCTTTTTCATGAATGCAGCCATTGACCAACAATGTGAATTTTACATTAAGGATAACGGTATTGAAAAAGAAGTTGAAGCAAAAATCAACAAAATATATGCAGCAAAAGGAGTTGAAAGACCACATTACCAAGGCGATTTACCAGAAGGAAACAATGGTTTAGGTTTGATGCTTTTGGGTGTTACAGGAGATCAGGTTTTACCTTTAGATGTTTATAATGAAATCAAAGCAAGAACGTTATCTCAAGTTCGTGGAACCGTTCAAGCAGATATTCTTAAAGAAGACCAAGCACAAAATACCTGTATTTTCTCTACTGAATTTGCACTTAGATTGATGGGCGACGTACAGGAATATTTCATTACCAAGAATGTAAGAAACTTTTATTCGGTTTCTATTTCGGGCTATCACATTGCCGAAGCAGGAGCAAATCCTATCACGCAATTGGCTTTCACGCTTTCTAATGGTTTCACTTACGTGGAATATTATTTGAGTCGTGGTATGAATATCAATGATTTTGGACCCAACTTATCGTTCTTCTTTTCGAATGGTGTAGATCCGGAATATGCCGTTATTGGTCGTGTAGCACGTAAAATTTGGGCGAAAGCCATGAAAAACAAATACGGTGCTAACGAACGTGCGCAAATGTTGAAATACCACATTCAAACTTCCGGACGTTCTTTGCACGCTCAAGAAATTGATTTCAATGATATTCGTACGACTTTACAAGCTTTGTATGCTATTTATGACAACTGTAATTCCTTGCATACCAATGCGTATGACGAAGCAATTACCACACCTACAGAAGAATCCGTACGTCGTGCGATGGCGATTCAGTTGATTATCAATAAAGAATTAGGTCTGGCTAAAAACGAAAATCCAATTCAAGGTGCTTTCATCATCGAAGAACTAACGGATTTAGTGGAAGCTGCGGTTTTGCAGGAATTCGACCGAATCACCGAACGTGGTGGCGTTCTTGGTGCCATGGAAACGATGTACCAACGAAGTAAAATTCAGGAAGAAAGTTTGTATTATGAGACTTTGAAACATACAGGTGAATTCCCAATTATTGGTGTGAATACGTTCTTGAGTTCTAAAGGTTCACCAACAGTGATTCCAGCCGAAGTAATTCGTGCTACCGAAGAAGAAAAACAATACCAAATTGATATGTTGAACCATTTACACCAGTCCAATCAGAATTTAGTGAATGAGCATTTAAATACGCTTCAGGAAGCGGCCATTAAAAACGAAAACTTATTCGAACATTTAATGGAAGCGACGAAAGTTTGTTCTTTGGGACAAATTACTTCGGCTTTATTTGAAGTGGGTGGACAGTACAGAAGGAATATGTAAACTACATTTATAGTAATAGATTTTATAAAAGACCTTTCAATGATGAGAGGTCTTTTTTGTTTGCTGAAATTTTAATTATTATTATTATTATTATTATTATTGCTAATACCATTTAGTTTTTGAAATCACGGTATTAATTTTTTATCAATTACCGCTTTAAAATTCGGCAATTCATCTGAGCTGTTTGATTATAATTTACTTACTTAAGTAACTAATAGTAGCAATAATTTTTGCCACAGATTTTAAGGATTTATCCAATAAATCTAATTCACTTTTTCTTTAATCTGTGGAAATCCTTTAAATCTGTGGTGAAAAAAGTAAAGTTAGTCCATAAAGCAGACAGTCATATAAAACTATTTGTATTGTTTGATTTTTAAAATAGAAAAGATTGAGAAGGTATAGTTTTAAAAGCCAATGCGTTTTTAATTGAATTGTTTTTTGCAAAATTGTAAAGAGAATTTATTACAAAAACACATCGATGTGGGATTAAGATGTTGTGAATGAATAAATTGATTTTGTAAAGTGTATTAGGTTTTGTAAACGATCAAACTAGTGTTTTTGAAAAGATGTATATTTACTTTTCAATCACAAAAAAACTTTCAAATGAAAAAACTTCAAATTTTATTTTTCTTTTTTCTTCTGGGTCATACCGTATTCTCTTATGGTGCAAAAGCCGATACGTTGCAAATTCCGAGTACAGCTATGAATAAAACCTACAAAGCTGCGGTAGTATTGCCAAGTTCTTATGCCAAAAGTAAAGCTTCCTATCCTGTTCTTTATCTGTTGCATGGTGCTTATGGTCATTTTAATGATTGGTTGTCTAAAACTCCGGATAAGAATTTATTACACAATTTAGCAGACCAGTATAATATCATAATTGTAATGCCGGAAGGAGAAACATTTAGTTTTTATCTTGATAGTCCTGTTAATAAAGGAAGTCAGTTTGAGACTTATATTACAAAAGAAGTAATTCAGAAAGTAGATACTACCTATCGAACAATAGATGACAGAAAAGGACGCGTAATTACGGGACTTTCTATGGGAGGCCACGGGGCGTTGTATCTTTCGACAAAACATCCCGAGTTATTTTGTGCGGCTGGCAGTATGAGTGGAGCCGTTGATATGGGCAGCATGATTAATCCGGAATCTAAGGAAAGAGTTACTAAATTAATGGAACCTGTCTTTGGAATTGAAGGAGCGTCGCAGGAAGTGTATGCTTCGAATGCGGTTTTAAATATGGTAGATAAAATAAAAAATAATAAACTGGAATTGATTATAGATTGTGGTGTCGATGATTTTTTAATTGAATCCAATAGGGAATTACACAGAAGACTCGTTTATAATACAGTTTCTCATGATTATACGGAACGTCCAGGTGCACATACTTGGGAATATTGGGAAAATGCGTTGCCTTCTCATGTATTATTTTTTAGCAAAATTTTAAGAAACAACACTGTTGCCGTAAAATAGAAATTAAAATTAAATTGTGATTTTTAACACAAAAGGCCTTTCAGCAATGAAGGGCCTTTTTTTATTGTCATTTTTTAAATTACTGTAGCGTTTTAAGAATAAAAATCAATGTTTTAAAGCCCTTATAAAGTTTCTGAAACCTTAAAACAGGAATCATTTTTAAGACTTTACGATTAGGAATATTTTAATACAATGTAGGGTAAAAAAATCGACATTAATAATCCATGTGTTAAAGAGTTTTATTGTTTTTTAACATTATTTTTTTATTAACAAAATTTAAATAATAAGACACTTAATTAATTGATTATCAATTAGTTAACCAGTAGTTTAGTATTAATGTTTTATAGCTGTAAACCTTTTCTTAGCGAATAGTGTCTCTTGTCGGTAATAATAGAATGTTGTCTTGTTTAAGGTTATTTTTTTTTCTTTTTTTGATTCAATACTTAACTTTGATTCAGTTAAAGGTTATATGATTTAAGTTTTTTTTATAAAGTAACTTTCTGGTTAACAAAAGATTTTTTTGTTTCCCCACAATAAAACTATCCTTTGGATGATGGAGTACTTCATAAATTATTTTTTTGAAGATGTTCGTTTTACTGCAAGTTTTCTCCCCAAGTCTGAAAACTTTTGTTTCATACCTATTTTATTAATTTCGATGCTAATTGTTTATAGATTAGAGTTTGTAAGGTTGCTTTTTTAAGCGATTATTAGGTTAATAAATAGAATTCAGTATTGTTCCCCGCAATAGAATGTCTTTTTGATGATGGAGTACTTCATAAATGTGTTTATGAAGGTGTTTCGTTTTCTGCAAGTTTTCTCCCCAAGTCTGAAAACTTTTGTTTCATCCTATTTTTTTAATTTCAATGCTAATTGTTTTAGATTAGAGTTTTATGGTTGCTTTTTAAGCGGCTATATGGTTATTAAAAGAATTTAGTTATAGTTTACTTCTATAAAATATTCTTTTGATGATAGTAAACTTCAGAATTCTTTTGAAGGGTGTTATTTGGGTAAATGAAAGAATATAATTATGGCTCTAGCCATAAAATATTCTTTTGCTGATTGAAAACTTCAGAATTCTTCTGAGGGGTGTTTTGTTATTTCCTTTTAGTGTTTTACCTCGATCTGTATCTGCAGACATACCTTGCCTAAATAACAATGGTATCAGATACATACGAGATTAAAAAACACATTCTATTTTCTGTATCCCTGTTTCTACTGTCCTACTTTTTAATTAATGCTGTGGTTTTGAAACTTTAAAATAATTATTATGAAAAAACATGTTTTATTAAATTTTTTAGTGTTTTTCAGTAATCGGGATAATGTCTTGATTACGGATGAAAATGGATTTAAAATGGGTTTAAGTCGAGTGAATTATTCACTGACTAACACAAGTAATTTTGTCGAGGAAACTTCTAAGAATAAAAATGTTATTTCAAGTATGTTTTTACTTGTTATGCTTTTTCTTTTTACAAGCTTTCTGTATGCTCAACAACCTTCCTGTAATCTGTCAGGTTCGTTAAGGGGGTATTTTGATTCTGGAGGAGGCAGCATAATAAGCATCAATTCAGATGTTTTTAACTCTGGCCCTAACACTGCTTATTCTTGGAAAATTGATAAAAACGTACCTGAGGCTACTATAGTTTCAGGTGAGGGCACGTCAAGTATTCAGGTGAAAGCAGGTGCTAAAGGAGGAAGCTTTACCATAAAGCTTACCGTCACAAATCCTGGTTTAAATGGAGGTTTAAGTGAATCTTGCACCTGCACTAAATCAGTTACCGTAAGTCGAAATTTAAATTATAAATGATAAAAAATTACATTATGGAAATTTCAAACAAAATTGAAGAATTGGGTGACTGTTGCAAAAGATCCGGTCATTCAAATAAAAAAAAGAATAATAAATTGGGATACTTTTCGATGGTGCTGTTTTTACTGATGACAACAGTTCAGATGGTTTATGCGCAAGTTCCTACTATTACAGGTTTTTCGCCGGCTTCTGCCAAAACGGGAGCAACGGTTACCATTACAGGAACCAATTTTACGGGTGCTACATCAGTTAAATTTGGGACAGTAGAGGCCACTTCATTTACCGTTGTGAATTCCAGTACTATAACAGCTATAGTGTCTTCATCAGGTGAGAGCGGTAGGATTTTTGTAACTACTGCTGCAGGAACTGCTGAAATCAATAATTTTGTATTTTTACCACCACCATCATGTAACATAGTGGGTCCCCTTAAAGCGTGTTTTGGTACAAATCTTACGTTTACAGTCGAAATTGCAAATAGTGGTTATGATGCAAATTCAACACCTCTTGTTCCTGAGCTTATCTTAACATTCCCTCCGGGGCCGGATAACACTACAAATGGAGCAATGATTATATCTAATACTCTTTTTGCTTATAATCCTGCAACAAATTCAGGAACTATAACAGCAGTATTATTTCCGGGAACAACCCCAGGGAAAATTCTGGGTCTTTTACGTGTTAATGCTCCGGGAGGTAGTTCTGAATGTAGTGCCTCTATCGTAATAACAGATGTAGATGTAACAACATCATTTCTTCCTATTACATGTTTTGGAGGTACTACTAATCTTGTAGTTAATGCAACTTCAAGTGGTAGTTCGTTTTTTAAATATACCCTGCATCGTGTTGGGTTTCCTGATGTAGTTATAGATTTCACGCCATTCACAACGGTTAGCTTTCCAAATCTTGTAGCTGGTGACTATACAGTTACTGTAGAGGGTAATGACCTAGGATGTAAAGATGAAACAAATCTTACGATACAAGGGCCTCCTTCAAATCCGGTACTATTTAATTGCCCAACAGCTGTTACTGAAGCGGCTTGTCAGACACAAGATCAAATTAATACAAAATTTAATGCCTGGCTTGCAACTTTTAGTACAAGTGGTGGCACTAACCCTGTATTAACAAGGAATCCTGTAACTCCTTTAGCACCAAATAAATGTGGAGGATCTACGACCGTTACATGGACAGTAACCAGTGATTGCGAAGCAACTACGACTTGCACAAGAACCTTTACGGTAACACCCGATTTAGTCGCACCAGTAATCACTGCTACAGGAACACCAACAAACGGTACTCTGGGCTGTAATCCAACAGCAGCTGCTATTACTGCAGCGCTTGGAACAGCGACAGCAACCGATAATTGTGGTTCTGTAAGTCCGACATTTACAGATGGATCTGTGGTTATCACCGGATGTCTACGTTCACAAACCAGAACCTGGAATGTAACTGATGCCTGTGGCAACGCAGCAGCACCAGTTTCCCGTACAGCAACCTGGACTGTGGATGCAATCGCACCAGTTATCACTGCTACAGGAACACCAACCAACGGTACTCTGGGCTGTAATCCAACAGCGGATGCCATTAGTGCAGCGCTTGGAACAGCAACAGCAACCGATAATTGTGGTTCTGTAAGTCCGACCTTTACAGATGGATCTGTGGTTATCACCGGATGTTTACGTTCACAAACCAGAACCTGGAATGTAACTGATGCCTGTGGCAACGCAGCAGCACCAGTTTCGCGTACAGCAACCTGGACTGTGGATGCAATCGCACCAGTAATCACTGCTACAGGAACACCTACAAACGGTACTCTGGGCTGTAATCCAACAGCGGATGCCATTAGTGCAGCGCTTGGAACAGCAACAGCAACCGATAATTGTGGTTCTGTAAGTCCGACATTTACAGATGGATCTGTGGTTATCACCGGATGTCTACGTTCACAAACCAGAACCTGGAATGTAACTGATGCCTGTGGCAACGCAGCAGCACCAGTTTCCCGTACAGCAACTTGGACTGTGGATGCAATCGCACCAGTAATCACTGCTACAGGAACACCAACAAACGGTACTCTGGGCTGTAATCCAACAGCGGATGCCATTAGTGCAGCGCTTGGAACAGCAACAGCAACCGATAATTGTGGTTCAGTAAGTCCGACCTTTACAGATGGATCTGTGGTTATCACCGGATGTCTACGTTCACAAACCAGAACCTGGAATGTAACTGATGCCTGTGGCAACGCAGCAGCACCAGTTTCCCGTACAGCAACCTGGACTGTGGATACAATCGCACCAGTAATCACTGCTACAGGAACACCTACAAACGGTACTCTGGGCTGTAATCCAACAGCAGCTGCTATTACTGCAGCGCTTGGAACAGCGACAGCAACCGATAATTGTGGTTCTGTAAGTCCGACCTTTACAGATGGAACAGTGGTTATCACCGGTTGTTTACGTTCACAAACCAGAACCTGGAATGTAACTGATGCCTGTGGCAACGCAGCAGCACCAGTTTCGCGTACAGCAACCTGGACTGTGGATGCAATCGCACCAGTTATCACTGCTACAGGAACACCAACCAACGGTACTCTGGGCTGTAATCCAACAGCGGATGCCATTAGTGCAGCGCTTGGAACAGCGACAGCAACCGATAATTGTGGTTCTGTAAGTCCGACCTTTACAGATGGATCTGTGGTTATCACCGGATGTCTACGTTCACAAACCAGAACCTGGAATGTAACTGATGCCTGTGGCAACGCAGCAGCACCAGTTTCGCGTACAGCAACCTGGACTGTGGATGCAATCGCACCAGTAATCACTGCTACAGGAACACCTACAAACGGTACTCTGGGCTGTAATCCAACAGCGGATGCCATTAGTGCAGCGCTTGGAACAGCGACAGCAACCGATAATTGTGGTTCTGTAAGTCCGACATTTACAGATGGATCAGTGGTTATCACCGGATGTCTACGTTCACAAACCAGAACCTGGAATGTAACAGATGCCTGTGGCAACGCAGCAGCACCAGTTTCCCGTACAGCAACCTGGACAGTGGATACAATCGCACCAATAATCACTGCTACAGGAACACCTACAAACGGTACTCTGGGCTGTAATCCAACAGCAGCTGCTATTACTGCAGCGCTTGGAACAGCGACAGCAACCGATAATTGTGGTTCTGTAAGTCCGACCTTTACAGATGGATCTGTGGTTATCACCGGATGTCTACGTTCACAAACCAGAACCTGGAATGTAACTGATGCCTGTGGCAACGCAGCAGCACCAGTTTCGCGTACAGCAACCTGGACTGTGGATACAATCGCACCAGTAATCACTGCTACAGGAACACCTACAAACGGTACTCTGGGCTGTAATCCAACAGCAGCTGCTATTACTGCAGCGCTTGGAACAGCGACAGCAACCGATAATTGTGGTTCTGTAAGTCCGACCTTTACAGATGGA
>NZ_JBLVPV010000031.1:0-37010 GCF_048286775.1 Flavobacterium glycogeni | reverse complement strand
AGATTTACATGGAACTCAACCCATCACTTTGCGAACCGCCGTATACGAGACCCGTACGTACGGTGGTGTGAGAGGCGCACTCCGTCAGTTTCTGGCGGAGCCGTCTACTCGATTAGCAGCAGATGTTATTGAGTTAAAAAGTCTTTAATTGTTTTTGTATATAATTCAGGTTGCTCTGCAAAAATCTGATGTCCTGCATTTGGAATTAATTTGAACTTACTATTACTAAACAAGTCAAGATACTCTTTTGTGTAACCCCAATCAATATTATCGTATTGTCCTTTCATTACCAAAACTGGAATTTTGTTGTTTTTTAGTTTTATTCTGGGGTCTTTTAAACTACCATAACTTACGCTTGTATTTAAATTGCAATAACTACCAGCACCTCCTTCCTCTTTCAATACATTAGCTGGATCGCAAACAAGACCTTTGGTAAACACATTAGCCATACTTGTCAGAAAACCATCAGCTTCTTTATCAGTAGCCAGTTTTTTTTCAAAAAATCTTGCCCAAATTCCTATTGAAACGTACCGTGGATTAAGCACGATTGGAAGTACTTTTGCATTTGGATTGTATGGTTCTTTTAAATTCAAGCTGTCTGGTGCTTTAATTTTTTCTAAGGCTTCATTTGCGGGTTTAATCGCACCTGGACAAGTAAAAACAATTCTATCTACTTTGTCTAAATTGTCAGCGGAATATAACACGGCCAATGCTCCACCCCAAGATTGTCCAACAAGAATTACTTTTTCGACACCTAATAATTTAATAATTTCTTCAAGATCTTTTATATGTCGTAGTGCAGTGTATTCTTTAACTTTTTCTAGTCTTTCCGAAAGTCCACAACCTACTTGGTCATATAAATATACATCATACCCCAATGCTGAAAGTTTTCCTAATGTTTCTATATTTTTGGTATATACGTATCCTCCAGGACCACCGTGCAAATAAATAATTGGATATGGTTTTTTTACCCCTTTGCTTGCAATGTGCGTATATGCAATTTTTGAACCTGTAGGTAAATTCCAATATTGAGTAGTTGTACGAGGTATAATAGACGGCACATCCAACTTTGTCGGAATACATCCTTTAACTATGAATATTGCAAGGCAAATTAGAATTGCCCATTTTGTAAATTTCAGTATGCTTTTTTTCATCGTAATGTTTTTACATTTGCTGCTAACGTTGTAGTAGCTGTTGGTGGCTGGCTTTTTTTTCTGTATTAGTATTCAATTCTACTTTCTCCTTCAATCGAAGCGTTTACTTTAGAGACTACAGAATTAGTAACGATTATATTACCATCTTGGTTAATCTTTCTCTCTTGAGTCATATCGACTTCTATTGAATATCGATTTGAAAAGTGTATTTGCCCGTTTATAACTTTATTGCTAAAATCAAAATCATTCATAAGGAAGTTTATAATATTGTTCTCATAGAAACCTTTCCACCTAAATTTACCTCGTTTAATAGCTGGAGATATTACGTCAATTTTAGCATTTTCTAATTGGAGTTTGGGTATTTCATCAGAACGTAAAATAAATTTTGAAAATTCATTTTTTGGTACTTTACGAACAGTTCCGATTGGCTTTTCATCTTGAAATCTAACAACATCGATATAGTCAACTTTTTGATAACTATTTAATTTTTTATAGAGGTTTGATTTACGCCAAGAAACTTTATAGTTTTTATTAACTAATTCAACAGAATCAATAACAGTTTCTTGGTTTATTTCATCATCATCTTGTAAAAATTCTAGATTTAATCTTTCTAGTTCTTTTCTTTTTAACTCATTGTCTAATTTCAAATTTTCAATTTGAAGTGTAGTTAGTTCTTTATTTTCGGTGGGAAATCTTGAAATTACAATTGCTGCGATAGCTACAATTAAACTAATTTGAGCTGAATTTTTTCCCAAAAACCTCCATGTTTCTTTAAATCCACCTTCTTCTGTTGGTAAAGTTTCTAATTCAAGTTGAAGTCCGAGTGTTTCGGAAATCTCTTTAAAAATATAAATGATTTCTTTTTCACATTCATTTCTTAAAATTGAATCGATTGAATGACTATCATCTCTAAAATAATAATGAAACTGTAAACTATTAGATTTTTCTATTAAATTCATAATTTAAATATGATTAGACATCAAATTATTTTCGGAAACCACTCATATTTAGCGGATTTTTTGGATGCTTGCCACCAACTTGTATATAGGTGTGACAAAATCACACAAAGCCACCCAAATTTGGGTAGATAGGAGTGATAATAGTAACACATTATTTATTTTCAAATATATTAAAATTTTCTTACAAATCTCTAAAAGTACTTTTTATTTGCAAGAGGCTTTTCGAATATTAATGGGACTATTTTAGTTGTCTTTACTGCTTATTTGCGTGAGGGATAGCAGTGAAAATCCTTTTATGAAGCGTAGCGGAATAAAAGATTGCAACGTCCCGATAGCTATCGGGAAGCCCGACCAAGCTGTAATGTCAGAGAAGGCTTGGGCACGCCTAAAAAAAACAGTGGAATTAGGTCCTAAATGCTGTTTTTGAAACCTGAAAAACGTTTTTCCCAAATGGTAATTAAATTTTTAAATTATATAATTATCTAATTTTCTTCCGAAAAAGTATTTAAATTTTGGTTGTCATCCCGATAGTTATCGGGACACTTTTTCAATTTATTGAATGAAAAATATTTTTTGAAGTGGGTTTCAAATTAACCTATCTTTGCCAGCCGAACAATCGGGTGAAATACGTTACTATGAAGTTTGATTTATTAAAAAAAGATCCGCAGTCCAAAGCCAGAGCGGGAACTGTTACCACTGATCACGGTGTGATTGAAACCCCAATTTTTATGCCTGTAGGAACCGTAGGTTCTGTAAAAGGGGTGCATCAACGAGAATTGAAAGACGATATAAACCCAGATATTATTTTGGGAAATACCTACCATTTATACTTGCGACCACAAACTGAAATCCTGGAAAAAGCGGGTGGTTTGCATAAGTTCATGAACTGGGACCGTAATATTTTGACGGATTCCGGTGGATACCAAGTGTATTCACTTTCGGCCAACCGAAAAATTAAGGAAGAAGGCGTGAAGTTCAAATCGCACATTGACGGTTCGTACCACTTTTTTACGCCAGAGAATGTGATGGAAATACAACGTACCATTGGTGCCGATATTATCATGGCTTTTGATGAGTGTACGCCATATCCTTGTGATTACAACTACGCGAAACGCTCGATGAAAATGACCCATCGCTGGTTAGACCGTTGCATCAATCATTTAGACACGCAGCCTTTTAAATACGGATACGAACAAACGTTTTTCCCAATTGTTCAGGGAAGTTGTTATAAAGATTTACGCCAACAATCGGCAGAATATATTGCGAATTCCAATCAACAAGGAAATGCCATTGGCGGACTTTCAGTAGGGGAACCTGCGGAGGAAATGTATGCGATGACCGAAGTGGTTTGTGAAATCCTACCGGAAGACAAACCGCGTTACCTGATGGGCGTGGGAACTCCAATCAATATTTTGGAAAATATTGCCCTTGGAATCGATATGTTTGACTGTGTGATGCCTACGCGTAACGCCAGAAACGGAATGTTGTTTACGGCGAATGGTTCAATCAATATCAAAAACAAAAAGTGGGAAGCTGATTTTTCGCCTATAGACGAAATGGGAATCACTTACGTGGATACGGAATATACAAAAGCGTATTTGCGCCACCTTTTTGCTGCCAACGAATACCTTGGAAAACAAATTGCAACCATACACAATCTTGGTTTTTATATGTGGTTGGTTCGTGAAGCCAGAAAACATATCTTAGCAGGCGATTTCAGACCTTGGAAAGAAATGATGGTAAAAAATATGAACCAACGTTTGTAAAAAAAGTTAGGAGTTTCTTAACGCTTAACTCCTGACCTCTAACTTCTAACCTAAAAAAATGCTGACAATAATAGACAAATACATCCTAAAAAGATATTTAGCCACATTTGCGGTGATGCTGTTGTTGTTTATCCCCATAGGAATTGTTGTTGATGTATCGGAGAAGATCAATAAAATGCTGGAGAATAAAATCCCGTTTTTAGATATTGCGCTTTATTATTACAACTTTACGGTTTATTTTGCGAATTCCCTTTTTCCGATATTTTTGTTTTTATCGGTGATTTGGTTTACCTCAAAACTGGCGAATGATACGGAGATTATTGCTATTTTAAGTTCCGGAATTTCATTTACGCGTTTTTTAAGGCCTTACATAATTGGCGCTTCCATTGTTTCTGTTTTTGTATTGCTAATGGGTTTCTTTGTGGTTCCCGCAGCCAGTGAAGGATTCAATAATTTTAGGTATACGTATCTAAAAGGGGGCGGTAAAGAAGCCATGCGTGGCGATAACACGGATGTGTACCGACAAATTAGCGATAATGAGTTTATCTATGTAAACAGTTTTAATACGGAGTCTAAAACAGCTTTTAATTTTTCGCTTGAAAAGTTTAAAAACCAGAAGTTAGTCCATAAAATTACCGCTACCAGAATAAAATGGAACCCGAAAGACAGTACATACACCATGTATGATTATACCAAAAGAACGGTGGGAGAACTGAATGATAAAATTGAAAAAGCACCTCAAAAAGAGGCTGTTTTTACTTTTGATTTGGAAGATTTAACCCCCGTGATTTATATTGCCGAAACCTTGAGTTTAGGGAAATTGAATGCTTTTATAGATAAAGAGAAAAAAAGAGGATCATCAAACATTAATGTGTATTTGGTGGTTTTATATAAAAAATATAGCGTTCCGGTATCGGCATTTATCCTTACCATTATTGCCGTTGCGGTTTCTTCGATGAAACGAAGAGGCGGAATGGGAACCAATTTAGCCATAGGAATTGCATTGGCTTTTGCCTTTGTATTTTTTGATAAAATCTTTGGCGTATTGGCCGAAAAATCGAGTATTCCACCCATGTTAGCCGTTTGGTTGCCTAATATTGCTTTTGGAATTTTAGCCATTTATTTGTTACGAAATGCAAAACGATAAATTAAAAAGTTACTTAAGCCTCCATTTGATCGTTTTTATTTGGGGTTTTACTGCCATTTTAGGCGCTTTAATCACCATTACCGCCGATGCTTTAGTTTGGTATCGCATGTTTTTAGCAGGGCTGTTTTTAGCCATATTTATTGTATTCAAAAAAGTATCATTTAGGATTCCTTTAAAATCGTTCTTGAAATTGATTTTTGTGGGATTATTGATTGCTTTGCATTGGATCTTTTTCTTCAAAGCCATTCATGTTTCTAATGTGTCCATTACACTTTCCGTTTTTTCGTTGGGCGCGTTTTTTGCTTCCATATTAGAGCCTGTTTTTTATGGTCGAAAAGTATTGTGGTACGAAGTATTTTTTGGTCTAATTATTATTGCTGGTCTGGCATTGATTATGAAGGTCGAAATTAACTATTTGGAGGGAATGTTATACGCCTTGGCATCTATCATATTAGGTGTTTTGTTTACGCTGATGAACGGAAAATTGATAGAAAAACACGAGCCTTCAGTAATCTCTTTTTACGAATTTCTGGCAGGTGTTTTCTTCATTACCATTTACTTTTTGTTCCAACAAAAATTCACACCAGATTTCTTTATATTGACCGCTAATAATTGGATTTTAATCCTGATTTTGGCTTCCGTTTGTACTGCGTATGCGTTTACGGCGTCAGTAAAAGTGATGCGAAAACTAACACCGTATACCGTAATGCTGACTACAAATTTAGAGCCGGTTTACGGGATTGTTTTGGCGTACTTTATCCTTGGCGGAAAAGAGAAAATGAGCTTTGAGTTTTACATCGGCGCACTAATAATTGTAATCACCGTAATCCTGAACGGAGTTATAAAACACTATCAAAAGGACAAATAAGAATAACTTTCTCAACCTTTTGAGAAGCAAATTTTTACACATAAATATAAAATTTACCTTTTTGAACGATTTAAAATTTTATATTTGCGGTTCCAAATAAAAACAAAAACGCAAAAATCCTATGGAATATTTAGATTTTGAGCTTCCAATAAAAGAACTAGAAGAACAGTTAGACAAATGTCTTATTATTGGTCAGGAATCAGATGTTGATGTAACGAATACTTGCAAACAGATCAACAAAAAATTAGAAGAGACTAAAAGAAAAATTTATAAAAACTTGACAGCTTGGCAACGTGTTCAACTATCAAGACACCCAAGCCGTCCGTATACAATGGATCACGTAAGTGCTTTATGTGGGGATAGTTTTTTGGAGCTTTTTGGCGACAGAGGTTTTAAAGACGACAAAGCCATGATTGGCGGTTTAGGAAAAATTGACGGACAATCGTTTATGATTGTTGGTCAACAAAAAGGATTTAATACCAAGACGCGACAGTTCCGTAATTTCGGAATGGCAAATCCAGAAGGATATAGAAAAGCATTGCGATTGATGAAAATGGCAGAGAAATTCGGTATTCCTGTTTTGACTTTGATTGACACTCCGGGAGCCTATCCGGGATTGGAAGCAGAAGAACGCGGACAAGGAGAAGCTATTGCCAGAAACATATTTGAAATGATTCGTCTTAAAGTGCCTATTATCACCGTAATTGTAGGTGAAGGAGCTTCTGGAGGAGCATTAGGAATAGGTGTGGGTGACAAAGTTTACATGATGGAAAACACCTGGTATTCTGTTATTTCACCAGAATCGTGTTCTTCTATTTTATGGAAAAGCTGGGAGTATAAAGAACAAGCAGCCGAAGCATTAAAATTGACTTCCGCTGACATGAAAAAACAAAAATTGGTTGATGATATCATCCCTGAACCTTTAGGTGGAGCACACTATGATAGAGAGACTGCTTTCAAAACGGTGGAGCAATATATTATGAAAGGTTTTAATGAATTAAAAGACTTATCAACAGAAGAATTAATAGCTCAAAGAATGGATAAATACAGTAAAATGGGCGAGTATAAAGAGTAAAATCTTACAAATTAATCTTTAATCCGAAGCCTTACCGTTTCGGATTTTTTTTTGGTTATAAACAAAAAATAGTTACTTATGAACAATTATTTGTAACAACTCAATGACAATATTTTTTTAATTTTTGCTACTTTCGCTCTATGGAAAACTTCAGAAATATAAACCCTGTAAAGGTAGATAAAACAACAATTATAAGCTTAGAAAAAGGGAAATTGCCTCCTCAGGTTCTCGATTTAGAAGAGGCGGTGCTGGGTGCCATGATGATTGACAAAAAAGGGGTAGATGATGTGATTGACATTTTACAGCCTGATGCTTTTTATAAAGACGCACACAAACATATTTTTGAGGCTATCGTCCAGCTGTTTACAGAAACACAGCCTATTGACTTATTAACCGTTTCTGCCCAACTTAAGAAAAATGCAAAATTAGATTTGGCAGGCGGTGATTTTTACTTAATTCAGCTGACGCAAAAGATTTCCTCTTCGGCACACATTGAATTTCACTCCAGAATCATTTTACAAAAATTTATTCAACGTAGTTTGATCCGAATATCTTCAGAAATTATTGAAGAATCCTATGATGAAACAACGGATGTTTTTGATTTATTGGACAGAGCCGAATCTAAATTATACGAAGTAACACAAGGAAACATCAAACGTAGTTCCGAAACGGCGCAGAGTTTAGTGTTGCAGGCCAAGAAAAGAATCGAGGAAATTGCCGGTCAAGAAGGACTGAGTGGTGTAGCGACAGGTTTTGATAAATTAGATAAGATTACTTCGGGCTGGCAACCAAGTGATTTAATTATTATAGCGGCAAGGCCAGCAATGGGTAAGACAGCATTTGTATTATCGATGGCCAGGAATATGGCAATTGATTTTGGAATGCCAGTTGCCTTATTTTCATTGGAGATGGCATCGGTCCAGTTGATTACCCGTTTGATTTCTTCCGAGACAGGGTTGTCATCAGAGAAATTGCGTACCGGAAAACTGGAAAAACACGAATGGGAACAACTGAGTACCAAAGTTAAGAATTTAGAAAAAGCGCCTTTGTTTATTGATGATACGCCTTCATTGTCTATTTTCGATTTAAGGGCTAAAGCAAGACGTTTGGTTTCGCAACATGGTATCCGAATTATTATTGTCGATTACTTGCAATTGATGACTGCCGGCGGAAACGGAAAAGGAGGAGGAAATAGAGAGCAGGAGATTTCTACCATTTCCCGAAACTTAAAAGCATTAGCAAAGGAATTAAATGTTCCGGTTATTGCCCTTTCTCAATTGTCGCGTGCGGTGGAAACCCGTGGTTCGAGTAAAAGACCGTTGCTTTCTGACCTTCGTGAATCGGGTGCTATTGAGCAAGATGCCGATATTGTATCGTTTTTATACCGTCCTGAATATTATAAAATTGACGAGTGGGATGATGATGAAGCTTCACCAACAACGGGTCAGGCAGAAATTATGATTGCCAAGCACCGTAATGGTAGTATAGAAAACGTTCGGTTGAAATTTATTGGACATCTGGGTAAGTTTGATAATCTGGAAGATTTCAGCGGTGGTTATGATGATTTACCATCCAGTATGAATCAGGATGATAATCCTTTTATTACTAAAAATCTGCCTTCAGCCAATGAAGCTTTTGGAAGTAATTTTAACGATGACGATGACGACAGTGATGTTCCTTTTTAAAAAATAATATTTGAAGCCTACTTTTTGTAGGCTTTTTTCATGCCTTCGGTTTGGTATCTCTTTCTGTTTCTAAAGTTCCTGATGAAAACATGCCAATCCGACGTAAGGCATATTTTAAAAATGATTTCTTTTGCTTCTTATTTCAAGAAATAATTATGAAAATAAAAGTAATCTTTAGTTTGTTAAAATGTAAAAAAAGATGTATCTTGGCGTGAAAAACAGCAGTTTAGCATTGAAGGATATGCTAGATTAAATATTTGTTAACCTAAAATAAACTAAAAGTTATGTCAGAAGAAGCCACAACAGTAAACACTGCAACAGTAGTTAAAAAAGAAGTAAACGCCATTCCGTTGGAAGAAGCACAAAGATGGGCCAAGAGATGGAAGAAAAAAGAAGGAAACTACAACAAACACCACGAATTAAACGCCTTTTTAATTCCTAAAATAGATTTATTGGAAGTATTAAGCGAAGGCGTTGATGCCGTAAGAGCCTATATTGGGGTAGATGATAATAATGTGGAGAAATTAATGATTGTAGGTACGAAATACGATCCTGTAACAAAAATTTATGTAGATATGATTACAACGGTTGGTGTTGAAAAGAATACCGCAGTAGCTGATAGTATTTATGATTTTACAACGCCATGTCCACCAGATGGTGATCCAAACAGTCCTTTAAATAACTAGAGATCAAATGTATTATGTATTCGTATATATTGGGTATTTAATTTTAGTGCTTAATCTGGTACTATTTATAAAAGGCTTTCCCAATCAAAGGAGAGCCTATAAAATTTTCACTTGGTATTTAGGGATAATTTTAATTAATCAAGTTTTATCTATTGTCTTAAAAAAGCTACACATTCACAATCTGTTCTTATCCCATTTTTATTTTATAGGACAGTTTATTATATTGAGTTTTTTTTATCTAGCGATTTTAAAGGATGCACATCAAAAAAAAATAATCAAAATCGGTTTTGTCATAGGTTTATTGGCTTTAACTATTCAATATGGGTATGATACCAGTTTATTTTTCGCATTCAATTTATTCGAAATAGTAATTACCTCATTTTTGCTAATTGTGTTTGCGACCTTTCATTTTTACAATATGTTAAATGAAAAAAAAGAGTTCTATTACATTAATATGGGAATTCTCATGTATTTATTTGGAAGTACCATTTTATTTCTTGTAGGGAATTTAACAGCGAAATTAAGTCTTAAAATGAGTTATATTACATGGACTTTGAATGCTTTTTTATACATTGTTTACCAAATTTTTGTATTGGTAGAATGGAAAAAAAGTTTTTCTAAAAAGGGAGTTCAACAATAAAAGTGATGAAAGTAAATCTGGCATACGAAAAAGAAATTGTTGCAATCATTTTGTATACCTCGGCATTTTTTATAATAATGTCTGTGGTTTTAGTCTTGTTTTTCTATTTTTCGAGAAAGAAAATTATCCAGAAGGAATTGGAAAAAAAGGACTTAGAAATTCAGCATCAAAAAGAACTTTTACGTGCCGGAATTATTACGCAAGAATCCGAGCGCAAGCGGATTGCCCAAGATTTGCACGATGATATCAGTTCTAAACTGAATATTGTTTCATTGAATAGTCATTTGCTAACCACACCTGATTTGTCAGTACATGAGATTGCTGAAATTACGGGAGTTATAATCAATCTTACTGGGAAAGCACTCGATAATTCCAGGAAAATAGCGCATGGCTTGTTACCTCCGGTATTAGACAAATTTGGGCTCCACGCTGGTGTCGAGGAATTATGTTTGGAATTTAACAGCAGTAAATCCGTCAATGTCAGTTACCGGAATCAGGTTCAGTTTGATGATTTGGATAAAGATAAACATTTACATGTTTTTAGAATTTTGCAGGAATTGATGAGTAATTCGTTGCGTCATGGAAAAGCCAGAAATATTTCCATTCTTTTTGAAGAAGACGATGGATTGAAAAGATGTTGTTATACCGATGATGGTTGTGGTTTTGACAGTAATGATAAACAAAATCAGAACGGGCTGGGAATGAAAAATATCGAAAGCAGAGTCGCTTTTTTAAATGGAATAATCACTTTTGACTCGATTATAAATAAAGGAATAAAAGTTAGTTTTAATTTTTAATTTTTAGATTATGAGTAATCCAATTAGAATTATTTTAGTTGACAATGAGGTTTTATTTAGAAAAGGAATTTCTTTTTTATTGGATGGAGAAGAAAACATTGATGTTGTTTTTGAAGCTTCAGATGGGAATGAATTAATTTCGTTTTTGAAGGAAAAGGGCAATATTCCGGACATAATTATAATGGATTTAAAAATGCCTTTCCTTAACGGGGTCGAAGCCATAAAGAGTATTCGTAATGATTTCCCCGAAATTAAAATCATTGCCTTAACCAGTTCTAATTCGAAATCTTTTGTGGCCAATATGATTGATGTTGGAGCGGTTTCCTTTCTGATAAAAAATGCCACACCACAAGAATTGCTAACTGCCGTAAACGAGGTTGCGACCAAAGGTTTTTATTATAACGACTTTGTTTTGAATGTCATTAATGAATATGTTTCGAACAAGAAAGGGATTAAATGCTATTTCGATACAAATTATCTGACCAGTCGTGAAATTGAAATTTTGAGACTCATTTGCAAACAGAAAAATACAGTTGAAATAGCGGAACAACTCTTTATAAGTCCAAGAACCGTAGAAGGGCACCGGAATAATTTATTGCTTAAAACGGAATCTAAAAATATAGCGGGATTGGTTGTCTTTGCCATACAAAATGAAATAGCTATTATCAATAATTAGGTTAAAGAATGGTGTTTTGATGCTGATTTTGAAATGCCTTTGTGAGTAACTGGAGGGGTTGGATAATTTTATAATTTTTGAATTGTGGAAGATGTTGTTAAAATAATTTTAGTTGATGATGAAATTCTTTTTAGAAAAGGAATTTCTTTTTTATTGGAAAGAGAAAAAAATATAGAAATTATTTTTGAAGCTTCGGATGGGAGTGAATTGATTTCATTTTTGAAGGAAAATAACAATCATCCGGACATCATATTAATGGATTTGAAAATGCCTTCTTTAAATGGAGTAGAAGCCACGAAGATTATTCGTAAGGACTTTTCTGAGATTAAAATTATTGCTTTAACGAGTTATGATTCGAAATCTTTTGTGGCCAATATGATTGATGTGGGAGCTGTTTCCTATATGATAAAAAATGCTACGCCACAAGAATTGTTGACTACTATAAATGAGGTTGCCATAAAAGGGTTTTATTATAATGATTATGTTATGCAAGTCATTCATGAAAATGTGTTGGCAACTAAAAAAGCCAAAAGTAATTTTTATAATAACTTTCTTACGACTCGTGAGTTAGAAATATTACAACTCATTTGTAACCAAAAAAATACCATTGAGATAGGAGAATTACTTTTTATAAGCCCTAGGACAGTTGAGGGGCATCGTAACAATTTATTATTGAAAACAGAATGTAAAAATATTGCCGGACTGGTGGTGTATGCGATACAAAACGAAATTGTGACCCTAGGAGATTTATTAGATTGAAGAAATTTCCAATTTGTGAGTTTATAAACCTTAACATTTATAAAGATTAAAAAAACAAAAGAGACTATTCAAAATTAATTTTTGAGTAGTCTCTTTATAATAGTTTTTTAAAAGACAGCAGCATTATTTTTTAATCTGACCGTCTGCATATACTACAATAGTGCGCGTTTCATTTTCTTTCTCTATTTTAATTTTGTACTGTTTTTTTATAACCATGCCATTTTTTTAAGAGTAAAAATACGTGTCGTCTTTAACGGCCCAACCCGGATGCTCTTTTAGAATAGAATGCATAACGATAGTAGGGAGTTTTACGTTTTTATATTTTTCATCTACACTAATTAATTTTTGGTCCTCGTTATAATATGCCACTATAGTGCCTTTTTCGATTTCCAGATAGAGTCTGTATATGGGATTTTCTCCATTGTTTTTTTGAATAGAATATTCTACAAATTTTTTCTGAAGTTCTCTTACTGCTGCGTCGGGGTGTTTATCGGTTAAATATACATACGAAACTTTTCCGTCTGTTTTTATAACCATGCCAGGGAATCCTTCTGTTTCCAGATTTCCATTTTCAAAATCACTAAGTATATTGTTTTGACTGTATGTTGCATTTGTAAAACTTACCAATAACAGCGTAATAATAAATGTTTTCATGATGTGTGGTATTAATAAAAATGTTTTGTAAAATGATATTTAGGTACTCATTTTCTCTTATGATCAGTGATGCCAATTGAAATGATGACAGGATAAACCAAATAGCGGAACAACTCTTTATAAGTCTAAGAACTGTAGAAGGGTACCGCAATAATTTATTGCTTAAAACGGAATCCAGAAACATAGCAGGATTGGTGGTATTTGCCATACAAAACGAAATAGCAATTATCGAGTAATGGGGTTTTGGCAATTTTTATAATTAGCTTCGAATGAAATCAATTGCCAAGATGTAGTAAATTATTATTATGGTAACCAATAAATACAGCCCTGCTTTTTTTAATAAATTTAAAGGAGTTATTCGTTTGTTACTTTCTTCTGATTTCATAGATTTAAACTGCATGGGTTGTTGGTAAATTGTGTGGAGCCAAAAGTAAAACTTCTAAATATGATGCCAATACGTGTTTTTACGTGATTTAAACTGAGATGCATCATAAAATGAAAACGATGGTGAACTTTGTAACGACAAGCTGGTTGATCATAATATTTATGTTTGGATGAATTAAAAGTTAAACAGGAGTTATTTAAACCGTTACCTTTTATATCTTTGATACAAATTTGTTTAAAAAATGGTGACCAAAAGAGTAATGTGTTTCTTCTTTTTGCTTCTGTCAATAGTAGCAAAAGCGTCTTTTATTTTGTTACCTATGGATGAAACGAGCCAGCAAAATCATCTGAAAGCATATGGAATAACCTATTGGTGTTTAGATAAAAATTACAAAGCCAGTTGGTTACTTAACTATCGTGGAGGTTCCTTTTTATTGCCTGATGCTGAGGAAATACGCAAAGAATGTCAAATTCGAGGGGTGAGTTTTGATATTATTTCTGATGGTGAAGAGTTAGCCATTTTAAATGAAATATCCAGTCCTTCCCAAAATATGGAATCAGTTGTCCTGGAAAAAGCACCTAAGATTGCTGTTTATACCCCAAAAGGGAAACAACCTTGGGATGATGCGGTGACTATGGTACTGACATATGCCGAAATTCCTTTCACACCAATTTACGATGAAGAAGTTTTAAGCGACCAACTATTACTTTATGATTGGTTGCACTTGCATCATGAGGATTTTACGGGACAATACGGTAAATTTTACGGAGCTTATAAAAATGTACCTTGGTACATAGAGCAAAAGAAAGAAGCAGAATCACTGGCAAGTAAATTAGGATTCCTTAAAGTGTCTCAAGAAAAAGTCGCTGTTGCTAAAAAAATTAGAGATTTTGTTATAGGTGGTGGATTTATGTTTGCCATGTGTTCCGCAACGGATAGTTTTGATATTGCTTTGACTGCGGATGGCGTTGATATTTGTGAAGCTATGTTTGATGGGGATCCGAGTGAGGGAAATTACCAATCAAAGATGAATTACGGTAATTCGTTTGCCTTCAAAGATTTTATTTTAGAAAGAAGACCGGAGCAATATGAATTTTCAGATATTGATATGACTTCGAAAAGAAGAGTTCCCATGGAGAAAGATTATTTTACTTTAATGGAATTTTCGGCAAAATGGGATCCAATTCCCAGTATGCTTTGTCAAAATCACACACAATTAGTAAAAGGATTTATGGGACAAACCACCGCATTTGATACTCCTTTAATAAAATCGAATATTTTGGTGATGGGTACTTGCGAGGTAAATGGTGAAGCGCGTTACATTCATGGTCAAAAAGGAAAGGGAATGTTCACTTTTTATGGAGGTCATGATCCAGAAGATTTTCAGCATCAAGTAGGCGATCCACCTACGGTTCTGGATTTGCATCCGAATTCGCCGGGGTATCGCTTGATTTTAAATAATGTATTGTTTCCCGCTGCGAGAAAGAAAAAACTGAAAACGTAAAGGATTTAGGATTTGACCCTTCTCCTGTGCTCAGGTAGCAGTTAATATTTACAATTTATAAGGCAATGAACTACGAAACTATTTTACAAGAAGTATATCAAGAATCTAAATCAATTCCAACTATTGGAAATGTTTCCACTTCAATTCCTGAATTGTCAAAAGTTGATCCGGATAAATTTGGGATACATTTGACAACCATTGATGGAGAAGATTATGGAGTTGGGGATTGTAATGAAAAATTTTCTATTCAAAGTGTGTCCAAAGCGTTAACGGTTGCATTGGCTTTTTCTTTTTTGGATGAAAAAATATGGGAACGAGTGGGAGTGGAACCTTCTGGAAGTGCTTTCAATTCCTTAGTGCAATTAGAATATGAAAAAGGTATTCCTAGAAACCCATTTATAAACGCAGGCGCAATAGTTATAGCAGATATGCTTGTGACGCATTTGAAAAATCCAAAACAAGATTTTCTTGATTTTATAAGATTGATTTCTGGAAGTCCAACTGTTGATTTCAATTTTAAAGTGGCACAATCCGAGAAAGACTTTCGTTTCAGGAATGCTGCTTTAGCCAATTTTTTAAAGTCTTTTGATAATATTACAAATGATGTAGAAACTGTTTTGGATTTTTATTTCCATCAATGCTCCATAGAAATGACATGTAAGGAATTAGCCCATTCTTTTTTCTTTCTTGCCAATGAAGGAAAAACCAAAGCTGGAATACAGGTTTTAACCAAAGGTCAAGTAAAAAGGTTGAACGCTTTAATGCAAACGTGTGGTTTTTATGATGAGTCGGGAGAGTTTACTTATAAAGTAGGATTGCCGGGAAAAAGTGGAATTGGAGGAGGAATTGCTGCTTTGTATCCGAAAAATTTTGTAGTCGCCACTTGGAGCCCACGACTTAACGAGAAAGGAAATTCAGAGTTAGGAATGAATGCTTTGGAGTTATTGACTACCAAGACGGGTATGTCTATTTTTTAAATAATAAGTTTCACAAAATATTTTCATAGGGATAAAAGCAATTTGACTGGCGCTATTTTCTGGATAGTGTCATGGTAAAATTATTTCCTAAAAAAAATAAGAGTTTTATAAACTAATAAATTACAGGTGCTAGCCTCCATGATTAATTAGTAGACTGTTAATTATGATTTCCAAATTTAGCCTATTCTGCAAATGAGGCGCTATTTCAAGAATTTTACTTTCACTCTTAATAAATATTCATAATTGAGAATGACAAATTTGAGATAATTTGATTGAAAATGTGTTCACTCTTGAGATCGTTTTTGTAGTTCAGAATTACTACTTAAGGATAGATGTCATTTGATAATCTAATAACCTTACTGAAATTAAATTTATGAATGTATTGTGTTCATAATAAAGTAAATACAGGTAAATATACGTGGATTCATTTCAGGTATAATTACTCTATATCAGTTTGTTTATTATGAGGATATTTGGATTGTTATTATTCGAATAAATGACATAGGCGGAATCCGAAAAGCCTTAATAGAGTAGGAGCCTCAATAATGAGAAAAACTTTTAAATCAAATTAATTATGTCTACAACAAATTTTTCAGAAACAGCATTAGCAGAAACTGCAGTGGTAAGAACATCATTACTTAGAACAACTTCGTCAGGAACAGTTTATGCAATCGATTTCGATTTCACAAGCGCTGACCAACAAACTATTTTATCATACCTTCAAGTGAACAATTACACTTTACTGGGATACAAAGGAGCAACAGGTCCGAATCAAGTGTCGAGTGGACTTCCAACATGGTTTGCAGTGCCTTACATGGAAATGTTTGGTCAGGTTGAAATAGATTATGAGCCACTTTACAAAGTGTATGTTTATAATCAAGCAAACATTGGGACAAACACAACTATAAAAATGGAGTGTTTATCTGTAGAGCTTCCATTAGGTACTGCCGTTCAGTTTAATTCAGATGGAACTTTTTCAGTTACTGGTAATGCGAACCCTGGCATAATAACAGTTTTAAATAACCGTCCTGCTGGAACAAGTAATATAACTATTGGATTAGCAGCTAAAGTTAACGGGGATTATGCGCCTTTCTGTGCATTTACCTGTACACCAGAAGGCTCAGTAAGTATGCAACCGAATGAAAAGGTTTGTTTATTTGCTGCCCAAACAAGTATGGTATCTGGATCAGTTGTTGGAAATGCGGCAGCTCCTGGTTGTACTTTTGTATTCAATGCTTCAAGTATTGAATACGATTTACAAATGATAGCCAGTACTTATGGTATTACTAGTGCTAAAGGTGGTAAACCTGTCACAATAATTTCTTCAGGAGCTTCATTAACTCAATTATTGAATACTCCTTCATAAATAGAGAAGCTGCCTCGTTGTAATTTCAACGGGGTAGCTTAATATAAATTTTTATGAGTAGTTTAAATATTCAAATTGATCAGACAGGCAGACAATTTCTTTTAGATAATAATGAAACCATTGTTTTGGCTTTACCGCAGGATGAAGATTATAAATATTTAGTTGCCTGCGTTTCTTTTAGCCCTTTTGGGGATAATAATACCGTTGATTTTTTTGATGATTGGATTGAATATACTTCATCTCAGAATATATCCTATATGGATATAATCAAAATGAATGCTCAACAAAAGGTAAATATTGGGAATGTATATACTTTTGATAATGCTGGGTTTCAAGGAAGCTCTCCTGCCTATTCAGATCAGGTATATGGACTTTTAAACGAAAGAAATATAGATGGCAATTATAATCTCACTTGTGGGCTTGGGCAAAAAATAAGTATTAATAATGACTCCGATCCGGGTTATTATGCAATCAATGTATATTCAGTACCGTATAATCAAACCATATATTTTGAGACGAATAGCTTAGTTAGGGTTTTTGTGGCTTCAGGAATATCAAATAATATGATTATTTCGTCTGCAATGTTAAGTCCGACTGCCAGAACTAAAAATAATGCTATTGTAGGGAGTTATCTTGAAATTGATTTGCAACAAATCTCAACCATTTATTTTGATAATTTAACCCACACATTTAAAATAGGATCCTTACCACAATAAGCGATGGTTAGGATTTTTTTTGTAAATAGTGATTGTAAATCATGAAAAATAGCCCCTTCGGTTATTCAATAAATTTTAGAACAGAATCAGAATAGATAGCTATGTTGACGTTTTAAATTTTATTGGAACAAAAAATAGAGACCAAAAAATCCAATCGCAATTGCGATTGGATTTTTTGGTTTTTGATTATATCATTCGAAGTGATAAATGAGTTTTATGCATTTCATAGTCCGTACTGATGGGAAGCTTTTTTTTCCAGTTTTTCAGTGTCAAAAGGTATCGTTTTCTTTTTTCATTGAGGAATTGCTGCTTTGTATCCGAAAAATATTGTAGTCGCCACTTGGAGCCCACGACTTAACGAGAAAGGAAATTCAGAGTTAGGAATGAATGCATTGGAATTATTGACCACCAAAACGGGGATGTCTATTTTCTAGAAACAAAAAGAGATTATTACGGACTAGTGCGTGGACATAAGTTTAAAAGAGGACGCAGATTATCACAAATTTACACAGATTTTTTTTTTTTTTGAAATTCAAACTGTCTTGAGTCTTCGGGACGTGTCAAATTTTTTTTGAAATATTTGTGCCCATATGATAGTTGAAAGTCTTTTTTCTTATTGATTTGGGTTTTTTATATGCAAATAATGATTTGAAATTATAAATTGAAAAATTTTTTAAAATAATTTGAAGAAAATATTTGTGGTGTTTTTGTTGGAATGACTACTTTTTGTTCTCTTTTTCACCACTTAATTTTTCATTGTATTTTTATTATGTTAAGGACCTCATAATTCTGTATACTGCCCCTGACATGCCAAATCGGGTATTCTTCAAACATGATATTTATCACAATTATTCTTTTTTTTACATATTAAATTTGTTAAGTCTTAAGAAGGTGGTTGTTCAAAAAACATGATTTTCCGTAAAAAAAAGCATGTTTTTTTTAGTAATTATTTTTTTAGACATAGAAAATTATCAATTTATTAAATAATTACAAATTAATTTTTATTATGAAAACGACAAGAAAAGAGCATGATTTTTTAGGTGAATTAGAAATTCCGAATCATTTATATTACGGTATACAGACTTTTAGAGCCGTAGAAAATTTTAACATTACCGGTATCTCAATTTCAAAAGAGCCTTTATTTATCAAAGCTTTAGGATATGTAAAAAAAGCTGCTGCATTGGCAAATAAAGATTGTGGTGTTTTAGACGCAAAAATTACAGAAGCTATTTGTTATGGAAGTGATCAGCTTATTGCCGGTAAATTTGATCAAGAATTCGTTAGTGATTTGATTCAAGGTGGAGCTGGAACTTCAGTAAACATGAATGCAAATGAAGTAATCGCAAATATTGGTCTTGAATATTTAGGTCATAAAAAAGGAGAATATAACTTTCTACATCCAAACAATCATGTAAACTGTTCTCAGTCTACGAATGATGCTTATCCATCAGCTTTTAGAATTGCACTTTATCTAAAAATGGAACGCTTTATTAAAACTTTAGGTGGTTTAGAAATTGCTTTTTCTAAAAAGGGAGTAGAGTTCAAAAGTGTATTAAAAATGGGACGTACACAATTGCAAGATGCGGTTCCGATGACTTTGGGACAAGAGTTTCATGCCTACGCAACTACTATTGGCGAAGACATTAAGAGATTAAAAGAGGCACAAAGTTTATTGTTAGAAATAAACATGGGAGCTACAGCTATTGGAACTAAAGTAAATGCTCCAGAAGGATATCCAGAAATTTGTGTGGATTATTTAGTAAAAGAAGTAGGTATTCCTCTAACATTGTCTCCAGATTTAATTGAAGCGACTGTTGATACGGGGGCCTATGTTCAAATTATGGGTACTCTAAAAAGAACAGCAGTTAAAGTTTCTAAAATCTGTAACGATTTACGTTTGTTAAGTTCAGGTCCAAGAACAGGGTTTAATGAAATTAATTTGCCAGCGCGTCAACCAGGATCTTCAATTATGCCGGGTAAAGTAAATCCTGTAATTCCAGAAGTAGTAAATCAGACTTGTTTTTATGTTATTGGTCAAGACTTAACAGTGACGATGGCTGCAGAAGCAGGTCAGTTACAATTAAATGTTATGGAGCCAGTAATTGCTTTTGCAATGTTTACTTCATTAGACTATTTGGGAAATGCAATCGAAACCTTAGTTGACAAATGTATTGTTGGAATTACGGCAAATACAGATCATTGTTTTAATATGGTAATGAATAGTATTGGAATTGTTACACAATTGAATCCAATCCTTGGATATGAAGAATGTGCCAGTATTGCTGGAGAAGCGCTTAAAACAAACAAAAGTATACATCAAATTGTAGTAATAGAGCGTAAGGAAATTACTCAAGACAAATGGGATGAAATTTTTTCACTAGAGAATTTGATAAACCCTAAATTCATAAATTCATAAATTTTTTATGAATATACAGATTCCAGCCTTGTTGTCGTTAACGTTTTAGCAAACGAAGATGTTAAATGAATAGTTTGAGTTGGCTTAGGAATCTGTTATATTAATGCTTTAGTAAGTAATTCACTTGAAAACACGTCTAAAAAAGAGGTTATTCTGTGACGTTCTAATACAACGGATTCAAGTGAATTTACTTTACTTAATGAAAATAATACCACACTTTTTATTGTTGAGGATGCTCTTAATCCTCAAAAGACAGCGTTTTATTACTGTTTTCTTTTGAAGATAAATGATAAGACAGAAAATCAAAAAATATTTTTAGAATAGTATTCAATTATAACTGAAGGAGGCCTTTTTTAGGCAACACCTAGTATAATTGCGACTAAATCAAATCAAATTAAACAACTATTTTTATGTTCTGGATAGAATTTTTAATCCTTTTAATCGCAATCCTTATCGGATCACGAATGAAAGGTATAGGTCTCGGTGTAATGGGGATTTTTGGATTAGTGATTTTCGTACTAGGATTTCACATGAAACCAACGGAGCCACCTATAGATGTTATGTTAATTATTATTGCCATTGTGACCACTGCTGCAACTCTTCAAGCGTCAGGAGGTTTAGATTATTTGGTTAGTTTAGCCGAAAAAGTAATTCGAAATAATCCTTCAAATGTTACTTTTATCGCCCCTTTTGCAACTTATATTTTATGTTTATTTGCTGGGACTTCTCATATAGTGTATTCTATATTACCCATCATTTCCGAAGTTGCAACAAAGAAAAGAATACGCCCTGAGCGTCCTCTAAGTATCTCGGTTATTGCCTCTCACTTAGCCTTAACAGGTAGTCCTATTAGTGCTTGTACTGCAGCTCTGGTAGTGTTGTTGGGATACCCCGGAGCCCTTTTTGATGTTATGATGATATCTATTCCTGCAGGTCTTGTTGGGACATTAGTTGCTTGTTTTGTTGTTAGAAAAAAAGGGTTAGAATTAAATGAGGATCCTATATTTATTGAGAAAATGAAAGATCCCGAGTTTGCTAAAAGTATTGATTCCAGTACAGAAGGCAATGGAACAAAAGTAAGAGCTGGAGCTAAAACTGCGGTTATGATTTTTAGTGTTGCAATTCTACTAATTGTAATAGCTGGGGCTTTTCCGAATTTATTACCCAATTTTGGACCTGGAACAAAAAATTTAGTTCTGAAGGATGATGGTACTGTTTCTATGGTAACTGTTATTTGTTTAATCACTTTGTCTGCTTCAGCTGCCATGATGTTAATTACAAAAACCAGTGCAGTTGCTGTTACCCAAGTTAGTTTATTTAGCTCTATGGCTTCAGCAACAATATCTGTGTTTGGAGTAGTCTGGATGGCTTCTACTTTCATGGAAAATAATTCGGTTGTCATCAAAGAGTCTTTAGGTAGCGTTGTTACTGCTTATCCTTGGACTTTTGCTATAGCTTTATTTCTTTTAGGAATCATAATGTTTAGCCAGGCTGCTGCAGTTAAGACTATGATACCATTGGGTATTGCTTTGGGATTATCCCCTATAGTTTTGATAGCTTCCTTTCCTACGGTAAATAGTTTTTTTGTATTACCAGGTTACCCAACATTATTAGCAGCTATCAATTTTGACAGGACGGGAAGTACAAAAATCGGGAAGTATGTTATCAATCACAGTTTTAATCTTCCAGGTATTGTTGCTACTGTTGTCGCTGTTGCTGTTGGTTTTTTAATAGGTTCAATTATTTTATAAAAATGATTATGAAAACTATAAATAGTATAAAAAACAGATTGTTTTGTTTCATTGTTTTATTTATCCCAATTGTTATTTCAGCTCAGGAACAAGGTGAGGATCCATTGTTGTATCAGTCGATAATTCCTACGTCAAAACAATCTTTATTGAAAGACGTTGATGTTATTTTTAATACTCGCTTTAGCTTTAATTCTAAATTTGAAAATGGGGATTATGAGAAATCTGTATTTTCAGTCGACCAATTTCGACTTGAAATAAGAGGAAAGATTCATGAAAAAGTGAGTTTTAGATTTCGTGATAGATACACAAGAGCTCCTAAAATAGGCAGTCAAGATAACATTAATAGAACAACTGATATTGCCGCTTTATTTATTGATTTTACTCCTAGAACCAAATTTTCTATGGGAAAACTATTGGCTGATTTGGGGGGGTATGAATTTGATATGAATGCAATTTATATTTTGGAGTATAATGATATTTTGGATAATTCTGACCACAATTTAACGGGTGCTGGTATATCCCATAAATTAAAGGATGGCAGGAATACATTTATGTTTCAAATATTGGATTCAAGAACAAATGTTTTGAAGGAACAATACGATAATATTGTACCAGATGGGACAATAGAATCAAAAACGGCTTTGGCATTTGTAAGTAATTGGCATGGAACCTTTTTTGGAGGTAAATTTGAAACGTCTTATAGCTATGGTTTCTTTAATGAGGCCAAAAACACAAGCATGAATTATATCGCACTTGGGAATAAGTTTAAAAGCGATAAATTATTGTTGTATTATGATTTTAAGTATAGTACAGAAGATTTAGATCGTAGGGGTATTGTTCGAAAACTTGTTAAGAGTGATGACGCATCAAAAGATGTGGTATACGTCGAAAATTGGCTAAGAGCAGAGTATAGAGTTCAACCAAAAGTAAATTTAGTCTTAACTCTTATGTCTCACAGTTCTTATTGGAATAGTAATCCTGATGTTAATGCTTGCAACAAATTATATACTAGCTATGGTCTGATTCCGACTGTTGAATATTATCCTTTCAAAGATTTGAACCTGAAATTTTATTTGGGTTATATAGCCAGAAGATACGATTACTCTTCTTATGCTGAAAACGCTTATGGTTTGGAAGATAAAAATACAGGAAGATTAAGTTTTGGAATTATTGCGCCAATACTGGTTTTATAACTAAATTTAGATCTTTCTAAGTGCCACTCAATTTGAGTGGTTTTTTTTTATCCTTCATCAGACATGCTTATACTACCTGTCAGTATTTCTATTGTATGTCAATTAATTCAAAGAGAATTCAAACCAAATAGGGATATGATCGGATATTATTCTGGCTTCTTTTAGGGAATTAAAATTTTTATGAAAAGGGATAATTCCCGAATTGATAGTATTGATTTTTGAAGTTTTGTAATACATATTGTCAAATTCAGAAGCGAGACATTTACCATTTTTACATTCTTGCTTCAAAGAGGTTTTCTGGTTGACCAAAATCGATTGATACCCCATTTTTTTCAAAGGATTAAAAACCGTGTGCGATTGCGGACAATTGAAATCGCCTGCAAATATTAAATTCAAGTTGGGATATTCATCGGGTAAAAACCGGAAGTATTTTATCTCAGTTTCAGGTTGTCTATTTTTAGTAATAGCATGAAAATTAACGACAGTGAATTGTTTGTTTCCATATTGAAACGTACAAAAATACGGTTCCTTATCAATCTCTAGATGGTATTTTTTTTCGAGCCAAGCTTTTCCTATTTTCTTGACTTTACTCGTTTTCCAAATAAAGGCATAACGTTCCGTTTTGTAAGCGCTGCTGCTGGTTGGATCGCTAATTACATAATCCCATTTGGCTCCTTTGCGGTTGAGTTCCTCAGCTAACCGGGCTACAGCTTGAGCACCGCCATAACCCGCTACAACCTCTTGGATTGCAATGATATCATAGTCACGAAGCGTATTGGCAATATAGTTTATTGTTTTTTCGGATTTAGATTTGCCAAGGTTTTCTATGTTCCACGAAAGGAGTTTGGTTTGGGAGAAAGTAAAGGTTGAAATAAGAAGGAGCAGGAGGGAAAAGAGGGGTTTCATTTAGGTAGGATGATTGTATTTTAAAAATTATTTAGTAAAAGAATAACGGAAATTACCGGTCAATAATTGTTTAAACCTCATATTTAATTATGAATTTAGAATATTTTGCTTGATTTTTATGCTGTGATAGTCCTCTTTATTCCTTTTCTTTCTAAAACGGGTTTGATAGCAAAAGTAGTGAAATAACTCTTAAATTTGAATTGTGTGATTTTTTAGCTTTTAAATTCAGTAATTAATAATTTTTCCTTTTTTCAAACCTAAACTGTAGAAAATCATTACTTCATGGTTCTCTTTATTTTATCTCCTTTTCCAAATTTTATATACCAAATAAATGATACAAATAGTACCCAAAAACATTATAGCAATTTGTATTGAAAATAATAGATTGGAGTTCAAAATAATTAAGGGTTTCATTGATTTCGTATTTTAATTTGTGTAAACCTACCTCTATAAAAAATCATTAGTTTACGGTTTTCCTCATTTGGAGTAAAAAAATATAAATAGGTATTATTCAAACTCAGTATTATGAGTTTTTGTATTGTTTTGGATGTAGATAATTTTTCCTTTTCGGTGTCTGGAAGGATGTCTTATTGGGCGTTGGTTTATAGAAATGCCAATAAGATTCTGAGTTGGATTCGTTTTTCCTGATTTAGTAAAAAGATCAACGCCTGCCTTTTCTTTAAGAATTAAAGTTTTAGGATTGTCTTTATCTTCTAATAGCCCATTATCATTATGAACGTTATTGTGATGAATTTGTAGCTGTTGTTTTGAGGGGCAGGAGAATAGAGCCATAAATAGCAATAGTCCTATGAATATAATTTTTTTCATTTATTCTTTTTAAGACTATATTTAGTTACAACATGCATTCACAATTTTTTTTCGGATTTTGAAAACTTTTGTAAGTTGCTTTTTTGTTCCTTTATTGAGTTTTTTGCTTAGGCTTTCAGACTTAACTTTTAAATAAGGATATCTTGATAATGAAAGAGTATTGTCTTTAAGTGATTTTTTATAATGAATGAGATACTCTTTGACATAATTATCATAATCATTGAGTTTTTCATCCCATTTATCTAAGATAAGTTCCTCTTTGTTTTTTTCGAGTACGTTCAAAAGGGATTTGGTTTCGTTTTTTTTCATAACCTAAATTATTTTATGGCATCAAAATTAGGGGTGATAAAAGTGATTACTTTACGGGAAACCGTAAACCTTAGAAAATTAAGTACAAGAATGTTATATAGGCTGTCTCAGCTTATAAAATATTCTGAAATAGATACCTTGAAATAAAATACTATTATTGTTTTACCCAATTGCTTGCAATCCAGTCTAATAATTGTAGTCGGTAGATTTCGTTTTCTAAAGAGGGATGTTGTAAAAAGCTTTCTGCTTTTTGAAAACTTGCTTTTGTTTGAGGAACTTTGTATTTTTTTAGAAACTGATTGCAGAAATGTACTACTTCAAATTCTTCTGTTTTATTAACACAAATCCTATCAAGAACTTCAATAGTTTTAGGATTGTTTTCTATATCAATAGTTTGTGAATATCCAGCAAATGCTAAGTCTTCTCTTGTAAAATCAGCCATTTTATATGATTTAAAGTTTTATTGGCCAAACCTAATATCTTTAGAAATCATTTCTTTACGGGAAACCGTAAAAGGGGTAATTATTTTAAAAAAAAACAAAAAATTATTGAGTTTCCACAATTTGAAATTATCAATTTTTTTAAATGGATTCGATTTATCGTTATACAGTTTTTTTATTGGAGAGAAGTGATAACAAGATTAGACCAAGCCTAGATCTTTGGTAATGGCTATAAGGTGCACATTATTACTGGCTTTGAAGTATATTTTCAATCTGTTGATTCTTTTTTCAAGACTACTGTTACCATTTGGAATGATTCCTGAATCTTTAAATTCTGATGAAATATCATCAAGAGTTAGACCTTTAGATAATGATTTCAAAAGTGCAATGTCATAGGATTCAATTTCAAAAAGTGATTTGTCTCTTAAAGCATGAGATAATTCAGGCGATAGTTTGATTTCTTCATTGTTATAAATGCGTTGAATTGCTTTCTGGAGCTCAGGAATACTGTCTCTTCCTTTAGATACATAGGCATTAATTCCCAAGTTATTGAAAAGTGATTTTATTCTAAAGGATTTATCTTCAATAGAGAATACTATTGTCTTGATGTCAGGTTGTACTTTTTTTACAGCCTCAATTAGCTCTTCACCGGAGCAGAGCTTATTTTCTCGATGGTCTGGCTTGAATGATAAATCACTAATCAATAAGTCATAAGGCTGATTATCATGAAGTGCTTTTTTTATTTTTAAAAAAGCATCATCACAGTATTTGGCATGATGAATTTCTAAGATGGAGATTTCCCCTAGTGCTTGAACAACAGCGATACTGATACTGTCTAAATCTTCGGCTACTAAAACTTTATGAAACATAGAAACTAGAATTATATTGGGATTATAAAATGCGCTTTAAAACCTTTATCGGATTTAGTGTCAAAAGTAATTGTTCCTTTTATAGACTGAATACGGTTTTCCACATTTTGAAGCCCATTTTTTAAATTTAATTGTTCTAATGTTGCTCCAACCCCGTTATCCGTATAATCTATCTGTAATTTATTTCCATTTTTTTTGAAAGTCAGGACAATTAAACTGCATTGACTGTGCTTTTTCATGTTAACCAGTAATTCTTGAAGTACACGATAAACGATAATTTTTTTATTATTTTCTATTGTTAACCAATCAATCGAATCCATTCCATTAGTTATCACATTTACTTCCTGGGTATTAAACCCGGACATCATTTCTTTCAAATCAGATATAAATAATGGTCCAGTTTCCATTGCATTGTTTTCTCGGGATATATTTCGTGTCCTAGAATAAATGGTGTCTAGATTGGAAATCAGTATTTCTTTATTATGAGTTGTGGATAAATCTTGAGTTTCAGCAAAAGCCATGGTATGATACACATCGTTAGCCAATTCATCGTGAAGTTTTTTAGAAATCCGAATTTCGGTATTATATGAAGCTTTAATCTTTTCTCTTTTATTTCGGGCTAATAGCAGATTAGTTATAAAAATACTTATTACAGTAATGGTTCCCACAACTAAATATAAGATTAAATTTTTCTTTTTTTGATATTCTAATTGAAGAATTTTTTGGGCCTTTAGTTTCAGATTTTCATCTTTTTCTTTTTTTGAATCGTATTTAATTTTAGCAAATTGATTTTTAGCCTTTTGTCTTACTTTAGTGATACTGTCATTAATATGGAGGTATTTTAGAGAGTATTCTTTAGATTTATTTCCAGTATTGAGTTCTATCAATAATTTTAAAGTATAGAGGCGGTCATCGGGACATTTTAATTTTGTAGCAGTATTATAGGCTAATAGTGCATAGTTATTTGCTAAATTTTTATTCGTTTTGTGATGATATTCGGATAGATAAGCATAACTGGATATTTTGCCAATATCATTTCTTTTAAGTCTTATTTGAAGTGATTTGTTTAAATAATTTAATGCTTTAGAATTACCTATTTTAAAATAACAATATCCTAAGTTTGTTAATATTCTTGAATAACTAGATGAATCATTCAATACTTCTCTTCTGGTAATTAAAGGCTCCAGTATAGTAGCCGCCTTTTTAAATTCTTTCATTTCTAGATTTACAAATGCAATATTATTTTTTATATCTGATTTTCGAAGTTCATCAGTTTTTAAATTTAATGCTTTATTGTAGTAATAAAGAGCACTTTCATAATCATATGTATATAAATAATTAATACCCATTATGGTATAAATATTCCATTTATATTTGGGATTTGTAGTTTTTTCTAAAAAAGGAATCGCCTCCATAGCTGTAGTTTCACTACCAGAGTAATCCCCTTGGTTTTGTTGAATAGTAGCTAAATTTGATATCGAATAGATGATTTTAGAAACATCTTTTTTTTCATCACAGGCTGATTTAGCTTTATTAAAATAATAATAGGAACTATCATATTCTGATTTTTCAAAGTATTTGTCTCCTAGGTCAATTAGTCGATCAATTTCAGCTGTATTGTTTTTTTTCTCGGGATTGTTTAGCGTCTTTTTTTCACAGGAGTGAAGTATTAAAAAGAATAACAATGATAAAAAATAAACTATGGGATGTAACTTTTTTAGAATCATTCCCCGAAAATAAAGAAATTAATTAAAATATTGAAACTATCTTCAAGACAATTTAGAGTATAGTTTTAGAAGAAGAGTTGGAGCTTTCAGTTCTATGCATCAATTAAATTATTATCAGTGTTTTAGATAATTATATTGTTTAAACTCGATTAAACAAATGAATTAGAATTATATTGGAAAAATAAAATGTGCTCTAAACCCTTTATCGGATTTAGTGTCAAAAGTAATCGTTCCTTTTATAGACTGAACACGGTTTTCCACATTTTGAAGCCCATTTTTTGAATTTAATTGTTCTAATGTTGCTCCAACCCCGTTATCCGTATAATCTATCTGTAATTTATTTCCATTTTTTTTGAAAGTCAGGACAACTAAACTGCATTGACTGTGCTTTTTCATGTTAACCAGTAATTCTTGAAGTACACGATAAACGATAATCTTTTTATTATTTTCTATCGTTAACCAATCAATCGAATCCATTCCATTAATTATCACATTTACTTCCTGGGTATTAAACCCGGACATCATTTCTTTCAAATCAGATATAAATAATGGTCCAGTTTCCATTGCATTGTTTTCTCGAGATATATTTCGTGTCCTTGAATAAATGGTGTCTAGATTGGAAATCAATATTTCTTTATTATGAGTTGTGGATAAATCTTGAGTTTCAGCAAAAGCCATGGTATGATACACATCGTTAGCCAATTCATCGTGAAGTTTTTTAGAAATCCGAATTTCGGTATTATAAGCAGCCTTAATCTTTTCTCTTTTATTTCGGGCTAATAGCAGATTAGTTATAAAAATACTTATTACAGTAATGGTTCCCACAACTAAATATAATATTAAATTTCTCTTTTTTTGATGTTCTAATTGAAGAATTTTTTGGGCTTTTAGTTTCAGATTTTCATCTTTTTCTTTCTTGGAATCGTATTTTATTTTAGCAAATTGATTCTTAGCCTTTTGTCTTACTTTAGTGACACTGTCATTAATATGGAGGTATTTTAGAGAATATTCTTTAGATTTATTTCCTGTATTGAGTTCTATTAATAATTTTAAAGTATAGAGGCGGTCATCTGGACATTTTAATTTTGTAGCAGCATTATAGGCTAATAATGCATAATTATTTGCTAAATTTTTATTCGTTTTGTGATGATATTCGGATAGATAAGCGTAACTTGATATTTTGCCAATATCATTTCTTTTAAGTCTTATTTGAAGTGATTTGTTTAAATAATTTAACGCTTTAGAATTACCTATTTTAAAATAACAATACCCTAAGTTTGTCAATATTCTTGAATAACTAGATGAATCATTCAATACTTCTCTTCTGGTAATTAAAGGCTCCAGTATAGTAGCCGCCTTTTTAAATTCTTTCATTTGTAGATATACAACTGCAATATTATTTAAAGAAACTAATTTTTCAATAGCAGTTGTTTCTTTTATGAGTGATGCTTTATTATAACAATATATAGCATTCTCATAATCGAAAGTGTTTGAATAAATATTTCCTAAAGTTAGGTTTAAGTCAAAGTTGTAAGAATGATCTTTTTTTGTTTCAAGTAATGGAATAGTTTCAATTGCTACAGTTTCAGCTCCACTATAATCAGCTTGGGTGTAATGGATTGTTGCTAAATTTATTAATGAAAGAATCATTCGAGAAGTGTCTTTTTTTGATTCAGCAGATAATTTAGCTTTATAATAATAGTAGTAGGCTTTATCACAATCCCATTTTTTTAAAAGGCTATCTCCTGCATCTATATATCGGTCCGTTTCAACTCGATCTGCTTTTGATCTTTTCCAAGAGTTTTGTTTCTTCTCACAAGATTGCAAGAAGATAAAGATTGTTAGCGCTAAAATATATTTGCATAGTTTTTTTGTTGCCATTTTCCGAAAATACAAAAATTAATTAAAATACTGAAACTATCTCCTAGCGATTTAGAGTATCCCGGATTCCATCCTGTAACCGGGAAACCATTTAAACCTATTACGCAATATATTATTGATAAATACCTAAAACAATAGTAACATAAAGGACTAAACTATAGTTGAAAAAAAACTCCCATTCCGATTTTTAGAATGGGAATGGGAGTTTTTGATGCTTAAAAAGTTATTATTATTTTATGGCAAGTGCAGTATCGATTAAGAAAATAAGGCTGCCACGATGTGCTCGGGTACTTTCATCTATGGAAGTAGCTGTAAGCAGCATTGATTTAATTTTTTTTAATGTTTGTCTTGCAGCAGCTTTCGAAATATCATCATAAGAGTTTCTGGAAGCATTTATATCCGAAATTTCTATAGCCTGTTTAACAAAATAAGTTTGAAGGTATTGTCTGTGCATATTTACTTTTCCAACTAAATCAGCTTTGAATATTCCGCTAACTAAATCATTCATAACTTCTGCTACTGAATACGTATTGCCGTAGAGACTAGTGTTAGAAATTCTTTGCAATGTTGTAGGATGCAGAATGTGTGAAAGCGCTCCATCAGTTTGCATGGATAGATATATACCAGTCAATTTTGGATCTTCTGTAGAAGAGAAGAATCCAAATCCACGTCTTTGCAATTGTAAATAAGGATATAAAGAAGCATCAGCATCAAATGCATTTGGTGCAAATGCATATTTATTCAACACCTCAATTGCTCTTTTTTGCTCAGCTTCAGATACAGGGGTGAATGGCTTTTCAGTTGTATTTTGCCCAACATAACTTCGGTCAACATATACTCCGCCAACATAGCGGCTTACTACAGCTATCATGTTTCTTCTTTGCCCGTTTAGCATGCTAAAACGTGAACGTAATTCTGCATAATTCTGTCCAGTTTTACTATATTTTACTTTGAGTTTAGGCATTACAGTATTGACTAATTTAAATCGGCCTTCGGCATATCCTATTGCATCACTACTCAAGTCTTCGATCATTACATGTGGATCAATCGCCTTTCCGGATGCTCTCATGTCATCTGCATCATTACCAAAAGCAAGTCCTGGTTCTGTACTTCGGCTAAGAATTTTGTTTAACTCATTTTCTTCCAGTTTTTCATCAAATTCTTTGTATCCATATTCAATGGCCCAAAGATCGTATGGCCCAGGTTTGGTAGTAAAATAGTTTCCTTGTTTTGTTCGATCCAATGAAAGATTGATAGTAGGATAATCCATTACTGAACCAATTAAACCAATTTTTTCTGTAATTGAAATGTCATTAAGTTCTGAAGGACTTAACATTTGACTCGCTTTCATATTGTGATTTAAGCCCAAAGTATGGCCCATTTCATGTAAAATCAAATAATATAAAAACTCTTTATGAACTTTTAAAATAGTTTTTGGATCTTCATCATAAGCTTCTGCTATGGTAGCGCCAGTCAAAAATTGACTTTTTAGCTCGCTTGCCATCGTACAAAGATGTCCGTCTGAATGAAAATAGGTGTTAAGATTATTTTGATTTTTAATGCTTTTCGCCGAAAATAATTCGTCATAAATTGGAGATCTGCTTCCTGAACTCCATTCCACTGTAATATCAGAACCTAAAATTTGTCCTGTTCTTGGGTTGGCAAAACTGGGTCCAATTGCACCATAATTTGGATTTGCTGAAGCAACCCAACGAATGACGTTATAACGCACATCTCCTGCATCCCAATCAATAGTGTCAGGTTGTATTTTCATCACAACAGCATTTTTGAAACCTGCTTTTTCAAAAGCTTGGTTCCAACGATTACCTGCCTCGACAATAGTTTGACGATATTCAACAGGTGTTGTGTTTTCGATCCACCAAACAATAGGTTCTACAGGTTCACTGAGAGCTGCTGTAGGATCTTTTTTTGTCAAATACCATCGATTGATAATGTCTTTATAAGGTGTTGGTTTTATACTCGTTTGGTCGTTAATAGTTTGCCCAAAATATCCAATACGAGGATCATCCTGTCTGGACTTGAAATTATTCTCTGGTATTTCTAAAAACGTATGTTGCATACGAACACGAATATATCGTGCATCAGTAATATCATTTCCACCACCATTTAGAGGAGCCGGATTATCATAAGCCAAATCTACAACGACATCAGTATTATTAGGGAAAGATCGGATACTATGGTATTTTGATTTAGCTGAATTGAAATTGCCAAGGTTGAAAATTGCTCCCGGAGGTATTCCTGGAGGCATCGTTGGTTTTACTGGATCTAATTTTTCACTTAAGAAAAGACCGTCAGCAACAATTAAGAAACCAGTACTGTCTTGTGCTACAATTTTCTCAGCCAGAAAAATTGCTTCTGAAATATCAGTACCGGCAGTTTTACTAACGGCATTTTTTTTGTCGTAATAAAAAGCGGTGTTAACTAATCCAAATTCAATTTTGTCATTGGCTTTCTGTATGTTAAAAATACTTGTGGCACGATGCATGCTTTGATTTAAAAACAAAGCTGTTGGTCCATTCATGGAATAGCTTTGATAGATAAATTCCTTGTTCAGTTGGTTTTTCTTAATGTAAAGTTGCATATTTCCGGTAACCGTATCCTGATACATGGTAAATAAACCTTCAATTTTTTTGCTGCTTTTTATTTTGTCATTTATAGAAACAGTAGCAGTTTTTTTCGCCTTAATTGAATCTGATTTTGCAGCTGCTATCTCTTTTTTGTTTCTCTTTTTGCGATTGGTTTTTTCTTGAGCAAATGTGAAACTTGTAATAAATAATAACACTAAAGAAAGAAGGAGTGTGGGTTTTAATTTAATCATAGTATTTGAGTTTAATGAAAAATGATAGGAATCACGTCTTGTTTTTTAAAAATCCTTACGAAAATAGAATAAATTTTTGAGATTAGTTAGAAGTTTTTTAATTAGAATAGATTTTAAAAATAAAAAAACCCCAATCTTTCGATTGAGGTTTCTATATAAGTAAGTAATCTAAATTGAGTTGATAAAACGTTTATTTTACTTTATTAAGTACTGCTTTGAAAGCTTCTGGGTGGTTCATAGCTAAATCTGCAAGAACTTTACGGTTCAATTCGATTCCGTTAGCTTTTACTTTACCCATGAATTGTGAATAAGACATTCCTTCCAATCTAGCTCCAGCGTTGATACGTTGAATCCATAAAGCACGGAAATTTCTTTTGTTCACTTTTCTGTCACGGTAAGCGTAGCACATTGCTTTCTCTACCGCATTCTTAGCAACTGTCCAAACGTTTTTACGTCTACCAAAGAAACCTTTGGCTTGCTTCATTATTTTTTTTCTTCGTGCTCTTTTAGCAACTGAATTTACCGATCTTGGCATAATTTTGATGTGTTTTTGTAGCAGGCGGCTTGAATTGAATCAAAAGCACTTAATGGCCATACTCCAAGGTTATTTTAAATTGTTTTAACCTAAAGAATTATTAGATAATTCTTAATTGTTGTTTGATGCTTTTCATATCTGTTTTGTGAACTAGCGCTGAGTGTGTCAAAGCTAATTTACGTTTTTTAGACTTTTTAGTCAAGATGTGACTTTTAAAAGCATGCTTTCTTTTAATCTTTCCAGAACCAGTAACTTTGAAACGTTTCTTGGCGCTAGATTTGGTTTTCATTTTAGGCATTTTTTCCTAGTGTTTTAATTTATTCTTACTTACTATCTTTGCTTTAAGCTATATGCTTATTGCCTATTGCCTATTACCTATGGCAAAAATTATTTTTTCTTCTTAGGAGCTATGAACATAATCATTCTCTTTCCTTCCAGAACTGGCATCGCTTCCACTTTACCAAACTCTTCAAGATCTGTAGCTAATCTCAATAATAAGATTTGACCTTGATCTTTATAGATAATCGAACGACCTTTAAAGAAAACAAACGCTTTCAATTTCGCTCCTTCTTTCAAGAATTTCTCAGCATTCTTTCTCTTAAATTCGTAATCATGCTCATCTGTTTGAGGTCCAAAACGAATTTCCTTAACGACTACTTGTGTAGATTTCGCTTTTAGGATTTTATCACGTTTCTTTTGCTCGTAAACAAATTTCTTGTAATCCATGATTTTACAAACCGGTGGATCAGCATTTGGTGAAATCTCAACTAAATCCAATTCAAATTGGTCAGCTAATCTTAAAGCTTCCGAAAGTTTAAAAACTCCAGGCTCAATATTTTCACCTACAAGTCTTACTTCTTGTACACCACGAATAAGGCTGTTTATTCTGTGGGCATCTTTTTTTTCTACGCGAGGTTGGTAACCTCTGTTGCTTCTTATTGCTATGACTTTATAATTTAAGTTAAACTGTAAATACTTTTAATGTTTTATTGATCTCTTCGTTAACAATAGCAGCAAATTCTTCTATTGTCACGCTGATATTTCCTTTTCCTTCCTGTCCATGACGACGGATAGATATAGTACCATTTTTCTCTTCTTCCTCGCCTACAATCAACATAAACGGGGTTTTTTGCATTTCTGCGTCCCTGATTTTCTTCCCGATTGTCTCATTTCTATTGTCAATGAGGGCGCGAATTTCGTGATTTTCTAGCAAATCTAAAACTTTTTTCGCATATATTTCATATTTCTCACTCAAAGACAATATTATAGCTTGTTCCGGCATTAGCCAAAGAGGGAAATTTCCTGCTGTATGTTCTAATAAAATGGCAATAAATCGTTCCATAGATCCAAAAGGGGCTCTATGAATCATCACCGGTCTATGTAATTCGTTATCAGATCCTTTATATGTCAAATCAAAACGCTCCGGCAGGTTGTAATCTACCTGAATCGTTCCTAATTGCCATTGTCTTCCTAAAGCATCTTTTACCATGAAATCCAATTTAGGGCCATAGAAAGCTGCTTCGCCGTATTCAACTACAGTATTCAATCCTTTGTCGGCAGCGGCATTGATAATCGCATTTTCCGCTTTTTCCCAGTTTTCATCGGTACCTATATACTTATCTCTATTCTCTTTGTCTCTTAAGGAAATCTGAGCGGTAAAGTTTTCAAATCCTAATGAACCAAATACATATAATACCAAGTCAATTACTTTTTTAAACTCTTCGTCTAATTGTTCCGGAGTACAAAAAATATGGGCATCATCCTGTGTAAAACCTCTTACACGAGTTAAACCGTGTAATTCACCACTTTGTTCGTATCTGTAAACAGTACCAAATTCAGCATAACGCTTTGGTAAATCTTTATAAGACCAAGGGCGTACATTATATATTTCACAGTGATGAGGGCAGTTCATCGGTTTTAATAAAAACTCTTCTCCTTCAGCAGGAGTGCTTATGGGTTGGAAACTATCGGCACCGTATTTTGCATAATGCCCTGATGTTACATACAATTCTTTCTGACCAATATGTGGTGTAACCACCTGCTCATATCCACCTTTTTTCTGTGCTTTTTTCAAGAACTGTTCAAGACGGTCTCTCAAAGCAGCTCCTTTTGGTAGCCACAATGGTAAACCAGCACCTACTTTTTGTGAAAAAGCAAACAGTTCAAGTTCTTTACCTAGTTTTCTATGGTCACGACGTTTCGCTTCTTCCAGTAATTCCAGATATTCAGTTAAATCCTTTTGTTTCGGAAACGAAGTTCCATAAACACGAGTCAGTTGTTTGTTCTTTTCATCACCACGCCAGTAAGCACCGGCAACGCTCATGATTTTCATCGCCTTAATAATTCCGGTATTTGGAATATGACCACCACGACATAAATCAGTAAACGTATCATGATCGCAAAACGTAATCGTTCCGTCCTCAAGATTGGTAATCAATTCTGTTTTGTAAACGTTGTCCTTGTATAATTCCAAAGCTTCTACTTTAGAAACTGGACGTAGTTTGAATTCATGCTTTCCTCTTGATATTTCAAGAACACGATCTTCTATTTTTTTGAAGTCTGCATCTGTGATTTTATGATCTTCAAAATCTACATCGTAATAAAATCCATTAGATATTGCTGGTCCAAGAGTTAATTTTATCCCAGGATACATTTCTTCAAGAACCTGCGCCATTACGTGTGAAGTTGAATGCCAAAAAGCTTTTTTCCCGCCTTCGTCATTCCATGTATATAATATAAGACTGCCGTCCGTCGTCAAAGGAGTTGTGGTTTCTATAGTTGTACCATCAAAAGAAGCCGAAATTACATTTCTGGCAAATCCTTCACTAATGCTTTTAGCAACATCCATAGGAGTTACCCCTGAAGCAAACTCTTTAACTGACCCGTCGGGCAAAGTAATCTTAATCATTGTTTATTATTTTAAGAATGCAAATATAGACCATTACAAAAATACATACAATATATATGTAAGGTTTGTTACTATATAGGTGTAAAAACAAGATGACAGTCATTATATATAGGTAAAAGAGTGTATTTCTGTTAGGAGCTATTTCTCGCTATTCGTTTCAAATGAAATTCACTGAACTTCAATAAAAATAAAAGTATAGTGAAGTAATCTTTTCTCTCGTATAAAGAAACTCGAGAAAAGGATTTTCACTGCTATCGGGGCTAGGGAAGTAGTTGTAGTAATCCGCAATGTGGTTAAAACGGTAATAACCCCGAGTATTCAGAAGGATTAGGTGAATAAAGAAAGGTATGATACGATTACTATATACAATGACATCTGCGGTTTTTTACCCATTTCGTCTCCCACTCCTTCGGAGAGGGCCGGGGAGAGGAAAATAGTTTCATTCCAAAAGTCATATTTCCAGCGAGTTAAAGCGAGAGTTAAAAAAACATTAAAAAAAGGGGGTTAAAAAGCTTGAATAACGGGATAAAGGTGGTAGTTTTGCACCCGCAATGACGCAGACGTTCTTTAACAAACTGACAAGTAATACGAATT
>NZ_JBLVPV010000030.1:0-38790 GCF_048286775.1 Flavobacterium glycogeni | reverse complement strand
AAACGGCTTAAACACGCTATAGAGTCTAGTTCTATGACTGACTTAAAAACAAAAGTATAAAAAAAATATAGATTTATTTGGAAATCAACACAGAATCTATGTGGTTCAATTTTTAATGCGTTTGAACTAACACAATACTTAGTTCAGATAGATTCCTTCGAAATAAAGGACATGAAATTAATACTCGTTTTGATTAAACCTTTTAGAAATTTTAGAGTCAAATGAAGATGTATTCGTAAATAATAGATTTTAACTAAAAATCAAATTATTTATTAATAGCTTTGTTAAGGTAACTAAAAAACTAAAAAAAAATGAAAAAAACCAGCAATAAGCAATTGCTTTTTGTGATTCCTGCAATTATGGGTTTTGCGGTGAGTCAAGCACAGAATGCTCCGGCAGCTAAAGAACCGGGAATCAATGTTAATTACATGGATAAGGACGTAAAGCCCAGTAATGATTTCTTTCGTTATGTGAATGGAACTTGGTTGGATAATACGGAGATTCCAGCTGATAGAACCCGTTGGGGTAGTTTTGATGAATTGCGCCAAAAAACAGACGCTGATGCTTTGGCAATTCTAAAAGAAGCCACAACAAATCCAAGTTATAAATCGAATACAGATCAAGGCAAAGCGGTTAATTTATACAAATCTATTCTTGATACCGTTGGAAGAAATAAGTTGGGTATAGCGCCTTTGAAACCGTACTTGAAAAAAATAGACGCGGTAAAAAACGCCAAAGATTTAGAAGCATTAATGATTGAGATGGAACCGTTTGGCGGCATTGGATTTATGGGTGCCGGCGTAGGAACTGATGCAAAGAACAGTAGTAGAAACGTGATTAATTTAGGTCCTGGAGGCGTAGGTTTGCCAGACAGAGATTATTATGTTTCTGAAGATGCCGATTCCAAAGAGAAACGAGCTAAATATGTTTTACACGTTGCTAAAATGTTGCAATACCTTGGTGATAAACCAGCAGTTGCTAAAATGAATGCTGAAAAAATCCTGGCTCTCGAAATTGCCATGTCTAAACCAAGATTGGACAGAGTGGAACGCAGAGACCGTCGTAAGTCTTACAATCCAATGACATTGAGTGATTTGAGTAAATTAACTCCATCAATCAACTGGAATAATTATTTCACAAAAATTGGATTGGCAAAAGTAGATACCGTTATTGTATCGCAACCAAAATACATGACCGCTTTAGAAGCTATTTTTAAAGAAAATAAAGTAGAAGACTGGAAAGCATACATGCGTTGGAGTTTGTTGAACAGGGCTTCCAGCCAATTGTCAACTGAAATTGAAAACGCAAACTGGGAGTTTTACGGAAGAACGTTAACGGGTGCAGTAAGTCAAAGACCACGTGACGAAAGAGCACTTCAAACCATCAACGGAGCGGTTGGAGAAGCTTTAGGAAAATTATATGTAGAGAAAAAATTTCCGGCTGAAGCCAAAGCCAAAGCGGAGAAAATGATCAAAAATATATTTTCAGCTTTCGAAAACAGAATCAATAATTTGTCTTGGATGTCTGCAGAAACAAAGGTAAGCGCGCTTGCTAAGCTACATAAATCAAGAATTAAAATTGGTTATCCTGACAAATGGAAAGATTATTCAGCCTTGACGATTAAAAGTCCGGAAGAAGGCGGAACGTATTTTGAAAATGCTAAAAATATGTCTCAATGGCGTTTCAATGAGAATATTGCTGAGTTGAACAAACCAGTTGATAAAGAAAAATGGGGAATGTCTCCGCAAACGGTAAATGCGTATTACAATCCTTCAAATAATGAGATTGTATTCCCGGCAGCAATTTTGCAACCGCCTTTTTACAATTATCAAGCGGACGAAGCGGTAAATTATGGTGGAATTGGAGGTGTTATTGGTCATGAAATTTCACATGGTTTTGATGATTCAGGATCACGTTACAATGCTGACGGAAACTTAGTAGACTGGTGGACGGCTGAAGATTTGAAACAATTCTCTGCTTTAACGGGAGCACTTGCGGCTCAATACAGCGCTTTGCAGCCTATTCCGGGAACTTTTGTAGATGGTAAATTTACTCTTGGTGAAAACATTGGAGATTTAGGTGGAGTAAATGCTGCTTATGATGGTTTACAATTGTACTTGAAAGAAAACGGAAATCCAGGATTAATCGACGGATATACTCCAGAACAACGTTTCTTCATTTCTTGGTCGACTATCTGGCGTTCAAAAATGCGTGATGAAGCCTTGAAAAACCAAGTAAAAACAGACCCGCATTCTCCAGGAATGTACCGTGCTTATGTTCCTTTGCAAAATATAGATACGTTCTATAAAGCGTTCGATATCAAAGCAAATGACGGAATGTATATTGCGCCTGAAAAACGTGTAAGAATCTGGTAAGAATCATTTTAGCATAAAAAAAGTCCCATTTGATACTGTCAGATGGGACTTTTTTGATTTATCAATAATTTATTTCCTTCCTTTCCTTAACGAATAATTCACCATATACAATCCAAACAACGTAACTCCACCACCTATGGCAATGGCTGCATTGAGTACTTCACCAAAAATCACAGCGCCTAAAATCACGGCTATAATTGGGTTGATATACGCATAAATACTGCTTATTTCAGCAGGAAGATTTTGAAGTGCATAGATAAAGGCAATGAAAGTAAGTACCGAACCAAAAATAACTAAATAGGCAATCGACCACCACGAAATTGCTGGAATAGCACTCAAACTAACTGAAGTTCCTGTTGCTCCATTGTACGCAAAAAGTAAAATACTGGATATAAACATTTGCAGTCCCAAACTAAAATACGGATTAAAACTGGCTGCTTTTTTCTTCGTATATAATGAACCAAATGCCCAAGTTAAGGTTGCGATTAATGACAGTATAATCCCAAATCTAAAATCAGGAATTATAAAATCACTCAAATGATCGTAAAAGATAACGCAGACGCCACCAAAACTGATAATTAAACCAATAACCGTTAATCGTGCCAATCGTTCTCCTCTAAAAAAAGTAATGATTACAATCCATAAAGGAACAATAGCTCCTATGATTGCTCCCAGTCCGCTGCTGATGTACTTCACGCCCCAAGTGCTTAATCCGTTACTCAAAACAAAATTAAGGATGCTTAAAATAACAATGGTTTTCCATTGTTTTCCTTGCGGCCAAGGTGTTTTTTTGAACAAGAAAAAGGAAATATACAGCAATCCGCCAATGAATTGTCTAATGGCAGCAAGTTGCAAAGCCGGCATGTGTTTTACGCCTTCTTTTGACGCAATCCAAGTAGTTCCCCAAAAAAAACTGACCCAGCATAAAGCCAAAATAGGTAATCCAATGGCATTAATTTTAGACGAAAAAGCATTCTTAATTTTAGTTCTCACATTATAAATTTGGTTTAGTAAAAGTATAATTTAAAATGTTTTCTAACGTATCACTCAGAATTATTTTTCCGCCAAAATTATTTTCATGATTGAATTTTGGCAAAGCCAAATTCAAAGCCATAGCTTTTTGAGTATAATAAATTTCTCGCGAAGGATGGTAAGGAGTCACCGCATTAAAAGTTTGGTTCCAAGCATTCAATGCCATGATTTTTAGAATAATACCGATGCAATCTTCCTGATGAATTAAATTGATTGGTGCATCCGGATTGTCCAAATTCTCACGGCCAGCCAGAAATTTTATCGGATGACGGTCTTCGCCAATTAAACCGCCAAAACGCAATACTGTAGTTTTGAAATTGCTATTGCTTAGCAAAAGCTGTTCGGTCTCCAATAATTGTTTGCCGCTATCAGTATCCGGTTTCGGGATTGTTTCTTCAGTAACAAACGTATCGTCATCATTATAAACCGATGTCGAACTGATGAAAAGCACATTTTCAACAGATGATTTTTCTATAATCGGAATCACATTTCTAATCTTGGAAACAAAGTTCTCTGTCTCTGAACCGCGAAGTTTCGGCGGAACATCGATGATTAAAATTTTAGTATTTTCCAGAAAACCAGTTAGATTTCCAATAGTTTTATTTTCTGAAAGTGCAATTAAAAAAGGCTTAATTCCTGCATTTTCCAATACCGCTAATTTCTCTTCCGAAGTCGTCGAGCCGTTTACTGAAAACCCTTTTGAAACTAAGGCTTTCGCCAAAGGCAAACCCAACCAACCACAACCCAGAATACTAATTTTTGTCATTTTTATTTTTTGTAACCAATTCAGTTAAATTTTATGTGGTCACTAATTGTGACCGCATATTTCCTTATGTTATTTTAATACTACTTCTCAAAGGTCACAATTTGTGACCTTTGAGAAGTAGTGTTTTTTTATATCTCATCATAATTTGTAATGACTTAGTTTATTGTGGTTTTTTCAAACTGTCTTTCACAACTGTCAAACTATCTTTTACAACAGGATTTGCAATAGCAGCATCCAAAGTATTTACAACCACTACCGGACTTGGCTTTATTTTTTGTTTAATGACCACAGCATCATTCAGCACAAAAGGCGTTGGCATCATCCAGTTTTCTCTTTTTGTTATTTCAAATAAAGGGTTCGACAATAAATCAAAAGAGCTTTCCATTAGTTCCATATCAAAAACCGTTGAGGCATTTACGCTGAACTGCATTTCTAAAGGTGCGTTTCCAACGACATAATAACTCAATATTTTCTTTCCTTTTCGTTGGTAAAGTGAATTTTTCTGACCTAATGTGGTCACGCCATTTGCTTTGAAATTATGAATAGCCATTTTTTCATTGGCAAAAATATCATAGCGATTGACGTTTCGATTCGGGGAAATTTTTATTTTCAAATACCTTTGATTACCAACCACTCGGTCTTCCAGAAATGCTATACTTGGTTTCAGCATGTCTTTTTTAGGAGCTTCGGCAGCATAGGTAAACCCAGAATTGTATTTGCTGAACAATGGTGTTTCATTCAAAGCGGTTGCTTCTTTTGGGTTTTCACCCAAATAGCCTTTGGTCCAGGAATCAAGATTGGTGTCATACGTTGCCCAATTGGCTTTGTCCGTATCGGCATTGTAGACATACAACAAGCTGTTTGATTTGGCTTTCCCATATTCGTAACCTGATTCGGAATGTGCTTTCGCAAAAAAGCCAATAGCAAGCACAAAAAATACTAAAGACCAGATTCCTTTTTTGGCGAAAGCCCCAAAAACAGGTAACAATAATCCAAAGGTCAAAACAGTAAGAATAGCACTTCCAAACAGCACTTTTAATCCCAAACCAATAGGGAACATCTGGATAAAAGGCGCTACGATTATCAAAGCCGGAATGCTAAAAGCGAGACTTAATATTTTACGGGATTTTTGGGTAATGATAAATGCAGCAAATAAAAATAATCCAAAATAAACCGGAATAATCAAGAATCCTGCTCCTTGTAAACTAAAAGCCAAAGCTCCATTAATCACAATCCAAATAAATAATGGTGCTACATAATGGTTCATGGTCACTTTCTTGGCAGAAAAACGGTTGTAAAATGCTAACGTTATCGCTAAACCCAGAAGCACAAATGCCGCAATGTAGGCATATCCGTTATAGGTAAATCCGTTGAGCAAATCATTGTATTGCGGGTACAAAATCAGCAAAGCTTTCCAACCAAAAAAAGTAATTAACCCAATACTGATCAGAGAACTTAAAAACGGTATAAATCCTCTTCCAATTTCGCGGAATGATAAAATACGTTTGGCTTTTCCTAAAAACAACAGGAAAATAAATAGTGCCAATGCGATTACCACCATTGGTAAAACCCAGCTAAAAGGATAACTTATAAAAGTATACGGAATGGTAAAATAGACGTAATCTTCGCTGGCTTGCGTCGTATTTAAATCGGCATTTGAGAAATAATTCAATAACGGCATTAAATAGGTGCCTTGATGTGCAAGCGTATTTTTATTCAAATGATTGATGTCATCCTGAGCGGTATGATAGTTAAAATGGTCATCAATAAAAGCAAAATTATACCCTTGAATATTGCCTTGTTCTCTGAAAACGGTCAAATCGGTGTCGTTGGGTAACATTTTATAAATGCTGTACATCAAGGAATTTGAAACTGGAAAAGTCGTTTTTGCGGCAGCAAACTCTTTTACTAATCCGGCATTTCCTTTGTTAGTTTCCATTAACATATAACTGGGTCCCGACGAACCACGCGCTTCGAAATTAAGCACCAAGCCTATTTCTTTTGCCCAATGGTGTTTGGTTACAAAAAGTGCTGCGCCATTTAATCCTAATTCTTCTGCATCTGAAAACAGAATGATAATGTCATTTTTATGAGGGGTTTTGGAATATAAAAAAGCACGAACACTCTCCAGGATTGTCGCTACACCGGAACCTGCGTCACTTGCCCCTTTGGAGTAGGAATGTGGCGCGCTGTCATAATGGGACAGCAATAACAAAGCTTTAGAGTTAGAAGTTCCTTTTATTCGAGCCAGTATGTTTTTTGATTGTGCCAAATTTCCCCAATCGCTTAAGGTGTATCCTTCCTGAACGGAAGTTTCCAGTCCTAACTTGTTCAGCTCTTTTACGAGATAATTAGCAACCACTTCATGTTCTTTGGAACCTACATAATGGGGTTGTTTTGAAATGGCTTCGACTTGGGTTAAAGCTCTTTTGGTCGAAAAGTCAGAAAGAGAGCCTTCTTCATCTGAAGTCCAATGCGGCATCATGGTAAAGTAAATCAGCCCTAGAATTCCTAGGAGAAATAAACTGGCAAAAATTGAGGAATAATCTTTTTTCATTTTTGGTTAGATAGGTTTGGGGTTGTGGTATTTAAATGTCTTTTTTGACTAGCATATAATAATCATTGTCCAAAAGCATATAGCCTTGATCATACAGGAAATAGTAGGTATTTCCAGTTTTGGTTTGTAAAATATTGGTAAAAAATTCAAAATCGAAACCTTTGCTCAGGAGTTTTGCCCGAGTGGTTTTTGATTTTCCTTCAACATTAAGCTCTGACAAAATACGGTAATTCTTGCGTAACTTATTGTTGATGTTGCGCATAAAATTAGTGCTGTCTTTGTTTATTTTATTATTGTAGGCATTACGGCAGCCGTCACTGCAAAACTTTTTGTCCTCGCGGCCTACAATTTTCTCTCCACATTCTAAGCAGGTTTTATTCATGGATTGATTTTTTTAATTTCGTACAAATCTGTTCTGCGATCTTTTAAGATTCTGGCGCTTCCATGTTCGTGAAGCTCTTTAAGCAAATTCAAATCCACGTCTACAATCAAAGTCATTTCAGTATTAGTAGTTGCTTCCGCTTTTATTCCTGTGCTTGGAAACGCAAAATCCGAAGGTGTAAAAAGTGCGGTTTGTGCATATTGGATATCCATATTGTTTACTTTTGGAAGATTCCCGACACATCCGGCAATGGCCACATAACATTCGTTTTCTATAGCTCTGGCTTGCGCGCAGTGTCTTACCCTTACATAACCACTTTGTGTATCGGTTAAAAACGGTACAAATAAAATATTCATTTCTTCATCGGCCATTAATCTCGCCATTTCCGGAAACTCAACATCATAACAAATCATGATGCCTATTTTTCCACAATCAGTATCAAAAGTTCTAATTTGTGAGCCACCTTTCATTCCCCAATGCAAAACTTCATTTGGAGTGATGTGAATCTTGTAATACATTTCAGAGGTTCCGTCTCTTTTACAAAGAAACCCAACATTGTACAACGTGCCATTTTCTAAATAAGGCATGCTTCCTGAAATGATATTAATATTATACGATATGGCAAATTCCTGAAATTTTTTGCGAATGGGATCTGCATATTTTGCAAGCTTTCTAATGGCGTCAGGTTCAGCTAAATGATTGTAATCAGCCATAAGCGGGGCGATAAATAACTCCGGAAAAACGGCAAAATCACTTTTATAACCGGATACGGCATCAATGAAAAATTCAGCTTGTTCAAATAAAGCTTCTAAGTTTATTAAGGGACGCATTTGCCACTGAATTAATCCAAGTCTGATGATGCTTTTTTGGGTATTTATTAATTGTGGACTTTCGTCATAATAAATATTGTTCCATTCTAATAATACAGCAAATTCTTTGGAATCGATGTCTCCTGCCAGATAGTTTTTCATTATTCTCATCACGTGAAAATCATTGCTCAGCTGAAAGGAGAGCACAGGGTCGTGCAATTCTTTTAGTTTTACTTTTTCGATATACTTTTTCGGAGTCAGTTCTTGGGCGTATTTGTTATAATTTGGAATCCTTCCGGCAAAAACGATAGCCTTTAGGTTCAGTTTTTCACACAATTCTTTTCTGGCATCATACAATCGTCTGCCAAGCCGTAAACCTCTATAATCCGGATGAATAAATACATCAATTCCATACAATATTTCCCCTTTTGGATTGTGCGTCGAGAAAGTATAATTTCCTGTTATTCTAGCGTAATTAGGATTTTTATCAACTAAAATTTCGGCTACAATTAATGATAGTGCAGCGCCCACCACTTTTCCGTCGGCTAAAATTACTAATTGTCCTTCTGAAAACAGACCAAGTAATCTTTCAATATCTGGTTCTTTCCAATACGAATCTGCCATTTCTGGGTAGGATTCCACCATAGATTTTTTTAACTGCTTATAGTCGTCAAATTCTAGATTTCGTAATTCTACTTTTTTTATTTTGGCTTGCATAAGAAGTTGATTTCCATCAAATATAATTAAATTTTTCCATTTACAAACGTTTACAAATAGTTACAACCGAAAGTAAACAGTTAGTAACCGAATACTTTTTGAAAGTCACCGCATCTTTGCAATGTTGATTTGAAAGAAAAACAATTGCAATGTCAATAGCAATGTCAATAAAAAAATAAATAATTTATATACACTAACATTTAAATTTTACACGCCATGAGCACATTAAGAAACAAAGTACAGTTAATTGGACACGTAGGAAATGATCCGGAAATCAAAACTTTTGACGGAGGAAAAAAATTAGCCAATTTCACATTAGCGACAAATGAAAGCTATAAAAACGACAAAGGAGAAAAGGTAGAAGAAACCCAATGGCACAAACTTGTGGCTTGGGGAAAAACGGCTGAAATCATAGAAAAATATGTTACTAAAGGCAAAGAAATTGCCGTTGAAGGGAAATTGACCCATAGAAGTTATGATGATAAAAATGGCGAGAAACGCTATGTTACCGAAGTAGTGGTCAATGAGGTAATGCTTTTAGGGAAATAGTATTCAGTTCCCGATAGCTATCGGGACAGTCCCGGTTTTCGGTCTTAGTTTGCAGTTGTTGTAATGTTGTAAACTGTGACTGAAAACCAAACAAAAAAACCATCGATAATCATCGATGGTTTTTTTAACTAAAGTGTGGACTGCGACTATCCCGATAGCTATCGGGAACTGACCACTATTTTTTTTTGCGTAAATCAAACTTAGGGCAATTTTTGCAGCGCTTGTCTTCCCCTTTTTTATATTTTTCGCAGCATTCGGACTTGAGGTTTTCTTTAGCAGATCCGTTTTTAAGGAGTTTTTTTTTATCCTTTTTCTTTCCCTTCTTTTTATCCTTTTTACTCAATTTCGGCAGCATTAAAATCAAGTTACACTATTTATTCTAAAGAGTGTTTCGCTATTTAGAGCCTTTAGATGTAGCACTGTTTAAAGTCAGCTGTTGAATATCTCTGTCAAATAAATACAAACCACCTTTATCATCACCAATTAGGTTTATTTTATCCAAAATAAGTTTAGCTTGCGCTTCTTCTTCAATTTGTTCGGCTACGTACCATTGTAAAAAGTTGTGTGTGGCATAATCTTTTTCAGAAAAGGAAATGTGAACCAATTCGTTAATCGAATCAGAAACAAAAATTTCATGCTTGTACAGTTCTTCAAACATTTCTTTGAAGGTTTCATAGCTCGTTTTTGGTGCTTTCAATTCAGAAACTCGAGCATGACCGCCACGCTCGTTTATATATTTCACCAACTTAAGCATGTGTGTACGCTCCTCATCGGATTGTGCATACATAAATTTTGAAATTCCTTCCAAACCATGAGTTTCGGCCCATGAAGCCATTGAAAGATAGGTTTGGGATGATTCAGCTTCAATTCGAATCTGATTGTTCAGCGCGTGTTCTATATTTTTTGATAGCATGGCAGTATGTTTTAAGTAAAGTTACAAAAAATAATTCATTTCCTTTTTTTTGAAACCGTGAAAACATAATGCATTTGGAATAAATTTAAGCATTCTCGCTAAAAAATATTTCAGTTAAGTTGATTTATATTCAATTATATCCATCTTCAAATTTACGCATAACATATTCTTTTGTGGCACTGTCGTAGTAACCCAAAATAAAATAATTTTTAAATTTTATTATATTTTCTAAAGTCACTTCTTTATGCTGACTTAAAAAATAGGAAATATTATCAATAGCAAGTGGTGGTGATTCCTGATTGTTAAACTCAAAATTTTTGTCCCAGCTACTTTCAAAAAAAACAGTTTCCGTATGAATGTTTGGTGAAAAATTATTTTGCGGAAACATTTGCTCAAATTCATCATCGGATTGTCCAAAACTGACATTATTCCTTGAATAATGATCTACAAAATCATTTTTTGGAGTTCCTCCAAATGTAATTAAAGTGCGTTTTTTGTTTTTAAAAACCGATACGCCAATATCTAAATTAGACAAATACTGCAGGAATTTTTTCGTTTTGTTTAATTCTTTTGGCCTTCCATTCTCTCTTTGTATTAATAATGGGGAGTTTTTGAAAAGAATGGTATCATTTTTAGAAACAGTAATGTTTTTTATAGTCAAGCCAGAATCATAGTCTTTTACATCAAATAAAAGCCCATCTACATTGGCATTAACCTGAAATATTTTGTTTTCATAAAAAAAAGAGTTTGATGATCGCGCTGCTTTTTTTGGAATTGGTTGAGCGAAGTTTTTTTCGGTTATAGTATGATTTTTAAAATTAAGATTAAAGACTTGTGTTTTTTTAGGATTGTGATCTAATGTTAGGATAATGCGCTCATTGAGCATATAAACTTTGCTTTTCTGCGTGCTTTTGAATAACGGATTGTAATCGTCAACTTCCATTTTTTCAATAGGAAAGGCTTCAATAACTTTATTAAAAGATATTCTTTGTGTGTTTTTATTTTGAAAAAGAAAGTCTGAAAAATCAAATGTTTTTTCTTCAGCTCTTTCGTTTTTAAAAGCATAAAGAGTTAAAGTTTGTTCTGATAGATTTTTAGAAAGGATATAGAATAAATTATCCTTCTGATAAGATGTTATAACATAATGATTTGAAGAAGGAAATCTAAATTTTAAAGCCTTAAAAGTTTTGTTTTCTAAATAATATTTGATCACTATAATTTCATTAAAATCCATTGAAGACCAATAAAGAGTTGGATTTCCATCTTCGCTAAAACTATATCCAATTATTGATTTGTTTTCTAAATTTAAGAACGAACCAGTATATTGATTGGTCAAGAACAAAGCGCTATTGTATTTTAAAATAGTAATATTTTGCGTGTTTGCTATAAAGGAAAAAACATCATGTGTTACTGTGTTTTCAGCATTTAAAATCTGATTGTTTTCTTCATATTTTTTTAAATCTAAAGGATAGGAAGTCAATGCTGTTTGACTAAACAATGCTGATTTGTAGATCAGTAGCAAGAAGAGTAAAGATTTTTTCATATAGCTTTACCTACAAAAATCATTCCGAAATTTTAACAAATAATTTTATAACGAACGATTCATCAATTCCTGAAAACAATCTACAAATTGTCCTAAATGTAAGCCGTCTACTAATCCATGATGTACATGAATTGACATTGGCATGGTTCTCTTGCCGTTTTCAGCAATTTTCATTTTTCCAAAAGAAATCTTCGGGCAGCTATCCGGGAAAGTATAACTTCGGGCATGCGATAACGAAGTGAAATCCAGCCACGGAATCGCCGAAAAATGGATTACATTATCATCCGTAAATGTTCGGGTGAAAAGACCGGTCGTGTTTTGTATTCTTTCAATCTCCGCCAATGCAGTCGCAGTAAAAACAGCAAAATCAGAATTGTATTCGATTAAAGAAAATCCGAAACTGCCATCTTCACGGCCAATAGTTGCAGAAGCATTAATTTGGTCATAAATATATATTTGGTCATCCGAAATCCTGTAGCGAAATGATTCGGTAGTATTGACTGCAACCAGCGTTTTGTGTAAATAGTAGATAAAAAAGGAAACGTTCAGCGATTTTGCGGTTGCATAGGCTTTGGTACAATCAATTTCTACAGTGGCACCAAAAAAGGGTTCTTCAAATTGTCTGAAAAAATGAAAATGCTCCTTTCTAGACCAGTTCTCTATATCTAAAAGTGTTTTCAAGAGTTTGTAATTTTATTTATGGTTCAAAAATACAGTTATTCTTTTGAACCTTGAATTTGTTTTATTTTACTTTTGTCGTAAACAAACCAGAAAATTGATGTTTGTAATTCAGTGATATTCAAAAAAGTTTTTGATAAAACTGGGAATAACAGGCATAAAAAAAAGCCCTAAAAGAAATTTCCTTTAGGGCTTTATGATATAAAAAAGTAGCTTATTTTACTATGAAAGTAACTCTTCTAACTAATCTTCTTGCATTTTCTGAAGTTTTATCAACTGAAGTATCTTCACCAGCAGCAATTACATTCAATCTTGATGCGTCAATTTTAGCTTTCACTAAAGTGTTTTTTACATTGTTAGCTCTTGCACTAGATAATTTATCATTGTATGCAGATCTTCCTAATTCGTCAGCATGACCACTAATATCAACTGAAGCAGATGGATTGTTTCTTAAATAGGTTAAGATAAAATCAATTCCTTCTGTAGAAACATTAGTAGGTGTAGATTTGTCAAAATCAAAATAAACCGCAACATAACCACCATTAATTAAACTTTTGATCAATTCGTTGTCGTATACAACACCAGTATCACCAGTTTTAGCAGCGTAATTTTTCAAGATGTAAGCTTCTGTTTCATCAGGAACTTTATTGTTGTTTTTATCAATTGATTTTCCTTTAGTATCAACCATTGCACCTGCGGCAGTATTTGGCTCTTGATCTAAGTAATCAGCAACACCATCATTGTCAGCATCAAGCATTTTTGTTTCGATAGCTGTAAGTCTGTTGTCGATAACATTGAATCTGTCTTCATTGTCAAGAACCCAGTCAGCATGTTTTACATTTTTACCTAAGTAAACTGTTATACCTGCAGTACCATTAAAAAGAATTCCACCGAAACCTCTTGTACTTGATGAACTAGCGCCATCAAAAGCAAGGTTTTGTTTCGCATTAAGAATTGTTGTAAAATCTCCTGTTAAAGCAATTCTGTCAGTTAATTTGATTTGACCAGTTATACCAGCCATGAAATTACCCACTCTGTCTTTTTTGTAAGAAGGCTCTTTTCTTTCTAACATTCCTAAACCGAAACCAGCATGACCTAACAAACCAATTCTATTGGTCCAAGTTTCAAAACTCATGATTCTTCCTAAGTTAGCTACACCTTGTAAGTCTACTCTGTAGTACTTAGTGTCGAAATCAACAGATTCCTTTTTTCCTGTGAAACTGTTTAAACCAAGATCAGCTTTCAAACCGAATTTGTTGTTAAACATGTAACGAACTCCTAAATCAACAACGTAAGGGCTTACCAATGTTGTGTTGTAACCTGTAGTCATCGGTCTTTGTGGTTTGTTAAAACCACCAGCTAATTCTACAGACCATTTGTTAAAGTCAGTTTCTGTGCTTTTTTCAGTTTCTGTTTGAGCACTCAAAGTTGTAATTGCCAAAGCAAAAACCAACGTAAGTATGATTTTTTTCATAATTTTATTGTTTTAAATTTTATGCAAAAATAAGACATATTGTTAGATGAGAAATTTTAAACAGTTAATTATGTAAGAATTAGTTTTAATTCTGTAAATCGAGTTAGGAATAACGCTTTTAGCAATATTTTGCATTATTTTTATAGATTATATAAAAATATTAACTTTAAATTCAAGTGTTTTTGGTTGAAAATTCTGTAATTAATGATCAAAGAGGTTTAAAACAGTCCGTTTTATTCCAATTTTTTTAAAATTTCAGTTATTTTTTCGAAAGCACTGAAATTATCATGTTCTACTTTATGGTCTATTTTCTCGTGTGCCCAAGTCGTATGAAACGGAATATGAACAGCATGTCCGCCAATGGCTAAAACCGGTAAAACATCCGATTTTAAAGAATTGCCAATCATAAAAAATTCGGAAGGTTGTATTTCCAATCGTTTGATTAAATCAGAATAATCAATTTCTTGTTTGTCTGACATCACTTCGATATGGTGAAAATAATGACCCAAACCAGAATTGTGCAGTTTTCGGCGTTGATCCAATAAATCGCCTTTGGTGGCCACAACCAATTTGTATTTTCCGTGTAAAGCTTCTAAAGTTTCTTCTACACCATCCAATAAAACAATTGGTTTCTCCAGTAATTCCTTTCCGTATTGGATGATTTTTTCAATGATTTCTATAGGAAGTGTATTGTTCGAAATAGTCATCGCCGCTTCAATCATTGAAAGAATATACCCTTTGATGCCGTAGCCGTACAATTTGAGATTATCGATTTCGACCTTGAAAAGTTCTTGCGAAATTCCTTGATGGGACAAATAATCTTCCATTAAACCACAGAATTTCTTCTCGGTTTCATCAAAATACGTTTCGTTGATCCATAAGGTATCATCGGCGTCGAAAGCAATTACTTTTAGTTCCATTTTTATTTTATTTTGATAATAATTGAGATTTTCCTTTTAACTTTCCGCTGTTTTGGAAAAAACTTTCTTCATTGAAATTGTTTTCGAATAAAAGGTAATTCGGATTCCCAAAAGTAAAATAATTCCTCCAATAATCATTTGGATTGTTATTTTTTCACCTATAAATAACCAAGCTAAAATAGAAGTCAAAACGGCTTGGCCCAGCAAACTCAAAGACACTCGTGTGGCTCGCATGTGTTGTGTGGCATAACTGAGCGATAACCAAGCTAATAGTTGGCAAACGACTGCCTGGACCAATAAGACCAGCCAGCCAGCATCGGAAAATCCAGAAAAAGGCTCTCCTAACATTAAACAGAGAATTCCTAGATATATACTTGAAGAGATTAGGCTGATAGTCATAAACGAAAGCACGTCCACTTTGGAAAGCACTTTTTTGCTGACCAGTAAGTAAATAGCGTATAAAATACCCGATAATACGGCTAAAAGGAAAGCGGTGTTAAAATTCAGTTCGATGAAAAACTGGAAACCAACCAGCATAATCATTCCGAATAATGAGACTAGAGTTCCAATCCAGAAATTAGTGGCGGGTTTTGTTTTTAAAAACAGAAACGAACCAATTCCCACCCAAAGCGGCGATAAATTAGTAAGCAGTGAAGCCTGAGTAGCGCTAGATTCTTGGATGGCAATATTCCAAACAGCAACATCTGAGGCAAATAAAATTCCGCAAATTATGGCAGGAATTAACAGCTTGATTGTTGGAAGCTTGAATTTTTTTGTAATAATGACATAAGGCAATAGCAAAGTTGCTGCAATTGCCATTCTATAAAAAGCCGAAATCAGCCCGGGAGTTAACCGAAGTTTTATCAATATTGGAAAAATCGAAATGCAGAGTATTCCAACAATTAAAGCTAATTGCGGCTTTTTTATTTTCATTTTATAATTTCCTTAATTGATTGTCTCTCCATTGGCAACGCCATCCGTATCGGGATTTACAAAAACCAACTTTCCTTCAGCATTCGTAGTCATCAAAATCATTCCCTGGCTTTCTACGCCACGAAGGTTTCTTGGAGCCAAATTCACTAAAACAGTCACGCGTTTTCCAACAATGTCTTCTGGTTTAAAGCTCTCGGCAATTCCAGAAACAATGGTGCGAACATCAATTCCAGTATCTACCTTCAAAATCAAAAGCTTGTTGGCTTTTGGCATTTTCTCTGCTTCCAAAATCGTTCCTGTACGGATATCCATTTTGGCAAAATCCTCAAACTGAATTAATTCTTTCTGAGGCTCTGCAACCTTATTCTCCGCTTTGTTCGCAGTTTTAGTTGCTTCTAATTTGTCTATTTGTTTCTGAATTTCTTCGTCTTCAATTTTTGCAAACAACAATTCAGCTTCGCCAATTTGATGTCCAGCCGGAATCAAATCAGAATTTTGAGCAATAGTATTCCAGTTTAATGGACTTTCTATTTTTAGAATTCTTGATAGTTTTTTTGCTGTAAAGGGCAAGAACGGTTCGCAAAGTGAACTCAACGCAGCTGCAATTTGCAACGCCACATACATTTGTGTTTGTACGCGCTCCGGATTGTCTTTGATGACTTTCCAAGGCTCTTCATCCGCCAAATATTTATTTCCTAAACGCGCCACATTCATCAATTCACTCAAGGCTTCACGAAATCTGTAACGCTCCAGAGAACTTGAAATCACAGCGGGATAGGCTTTTAATTCGGTCAAAGTCGCTTCATCCACTTCCGAAAGTTCATTGGGTTGTGGGACGATTCCGTTATAGTATTTATTGGTTAAAACCACGACACGGTTAATGAAATTCCCATAAATCGCCACCAATTCATTGTTATTTCTTGCCTGAAAATCTTTCCAGGTAAAATCATTATCCTTCGTTTCCGGCGCATTCGAGGTTAAAGCATAACGCAAAACATCTTGCTGATTCGGGAAGTCTTCCAAATATTCGTGTAGCCAAACTGCCCAATTTTTAGAAGTCGAAAGTTTATTTCCTTCCAAGTTCAAGAACTCATTTGCAGGCACATTGTCCGGCAAAATATAACTTCCTTCGGCTTTCAACATCGCCGGGAAAATGATGCAATGGAAAACAATATTGTCTTTCCCAATAAAGTGAACCAGTTTTGTATCCTGATCTTTCCAGTACGGTTCCCAATCTTTTCCTTCGCGCAAAGCCCATTCTTTCGTAGAAGAAATGTAGCCAATCGGCGCATCAAACCACACGTATAATTTTTTTCCTTCGGCGCCTTCAACGGGAACGTCAATTCCCCAATCGAGGTCACGAGTTACTGCACGAGGCTCTAACCCACCATCAATCCACGATTTTACTTGCCCGTAAACATTGGGTTTCCAGTCATTTTTATGTCCAACAAGAATCCATTCTTTCAAGAAATCTTCATAACGGTCCAAAGGCAAAAACCAGTGTTTCGTTGATTTCAAGATAGGAGTTTCTCCCGTAATTGTCGATTTTGGATTAATCAAATCCGTAGCATTCAGCGTAGAACCACATTTCTCGCATTGGTCACCATAGGCTTCTTCGTTGCCACATTTTGGACAAGTCCCAACCACAAAACGGTCTGCTAAGAATTGATCTGCTTTTGCGTCATACAATTGCTCGGTCACTTCCTCGATAAAATCACCTTTGTCATACAGTTTTCTAAAAAATTCCGAAGCCGTATCATGATGAATTTTAGCTGAAGTTCTGGAATAATTATCAAACGAAATTCCAAAATCAGAGAACGATTTACGAATGATTCCGTCATATTTGTCGATTACTTCCTGTGGCGTAATGCCTTCTTTTTTGGCTTTCATCGAAATCGCCACGCCGTGTTCGTCACTTCCGCAAACAAACAAAACGTCTCTTCCCTGCAATCTTAAATATCTGGAATATATGTCCGAAGGCACGTAAACACCCGCCAAATGGCCAATGTGAATCGGTCCGTTTGTATACGGCAATGCCGCTGTAATCGTATATCTTTTTGGATTCTGTATCATGATTCAATTTTATTGAGTGCAAAAATAAGCAATAGAATTTTTATTTGAAGCTATTTCCCGCTATCCGTTGCAATCTTTTTCAACGCTGTCAGGGTTTTGAACCCTGACAGCGTTTAGAAAAAGGATTTTCACTGCTATCGGGGCTAGGGAATCATGATAAAAAGAATGATTGTATAAAAACACAATTTGTTATCGTTGTGTTTTTAATGTGGCTTTTTTTATATTTGTAAACGTAATTAAAGTAGATATTAAATTATGGCAAAAGGACCCGAAAAAAATACCAAAAATAAGGCTTTACATACCAAATTGCTAAATCGAAAAAAGGCTAAACTTCAGGAGGAAAAAAAAGAAAAAGCCATGCGTTTGAAAGCTTTAGTTACAAAAATGAATCAGAAAAAGAGTAGTAACGAATCTGATGTCAGTTAAATGGTAACGCTAATCAATCTGTGCTAATCTGTGTAATCCGTGGCTAAAAAAAAACATTTCGATTCTTTACTATTTTACCCGAAATTTGCAGCACATATTCAAACACAAAACCTATGGAATTCGGTAGAATAATTATTTCAGAAACAGCAATGAACAGTGAAAATCTTCAAGATGTGATTCACTCTAATATTTCGGTAATCAACTTAATGCGTGAGGAAGGAGTTAATGATGATTTGATTCACGAAGATGCTTTGATGAGTTATTATTTAGATTATTATACGTCGCAATATACGGACGGGAATTTTGCTCAATTTGTATACAATTCGGGTTGGGATAAAGAACTAAACGAATTAATCGAAGAAGGTTTGGCATTAATTGGCGCCGAAAAACATTTGGAATTGTTCCAACAACAATCCAAAAAAGTAAAATTAATGAGCAGTGTAAAGCTGAATAAATTCCTGAAAGGAAAATTGGAAGGCGTAAATCCTATCCGAGATTTGCTCAACAACGACACTTTTTTCGAAATAGAAGAGAACCTGGTTACGTTGAATGCTACTTTTTTAAAAACCCACCCAGATTTTGAAGTCCTTTCTGTAGACGACATGTTTGCAACCATAGAAGAATTTGTGGGTCATGAGATTAAAAGAGAGTAATTTAAAGTCAAAAGTCGCAAGTCTTATAAGTCTCATTCTTATTGCGTTTAGTTGGTTACTCACTTTATTCTATTGATTGTAAATCACATGCAATAATAATCGGGCAATAATCGGTGCATTTGACATTAAGACATTAAGACTTGCGACTTTTGGATAAACTTTCCCTCATTTCTATCAAACATTTCCTTAAATTTGCTTCCATTATTATATAAGTTAGCGTTAAAAAAATCAAGCTATGTTACAAATCGCATTTATTAGAGAGAATCAAGAAAAAGTAATCGCCGCTTTGGCAAAGAGAAACATCGATGCTACAAGTGTTGTTGAAGAAGTGGTACAACTGGATGAAAGACGTCGCGCTACGCAAGTGGAGTTAGACGGAATTTTATCCGAATCTAATAAATTATCCAAAGACATTGGCGAATTGATGAAAGCTGGCGAGAAAGCTAAAGCCGCAATTCTAAAAGAAAAAACAGTTTTAAATAAAGAAAAAAGCAAAAAATTAGCCGAAACGGCTGATGTACTTGCCGCAGAACTTTTAGAAAAATTATATACGTTACCCAATCTTCCTGCTGATATTGTTCCTGTTGGAAAAACGCCGGAGGAAAACTTAAATGTTTTTGAAGAAGGGGAGATTCCAGTTTTGCACGAAGGCGCACAACCGCATTGGGAATTGGTAAAAAAATACGACATCATCGATTTTGAGCTTGGAGTAAAAATCACGGGTGCAGGATTTCCGGTATATAAAGGAAAAGGAGCACGATTACAACGTGCTTTGATCAATTATTTCTTGGATAAAAATACTGCTGCAGGGTATAATGAAGTTCAGGTTCCACACATGGTAAACGAAGCATCTGCTTATGGAACGGGACAATTGCCAGACAAAGAAGGGCAAATGTACCATGATAAAACCGATGATTTATACTTAATTCCAACGGCTGAGGTTCCAGTGACGAATTTGTTTCGTGATGTAATCCTTAACGAAAATGAATTGCCAGTTTTAACTACGGCTTACACGCCTTGTTTCCGTCGTGAAGCAGGTTCTTATGGAGCGCACGTACGTGGATTAAACCGTTTGCATCAATTTGACAAAGTCGAAATTGTTCGTGTAGAGCATCCGGATAAATCATACGAAGCTTTGGACGGAATGGTCGAACATGTAAAAAGTATTTTGCAGGAATTGAAATTGCCTTACAGAATATTGCGTCTTTGTGGTGGCGATATGGGTTTCACATCAGCTTTGACGTATGATTTTGAAGTGTTTTCTACGGCGCAAGATCGTTGGTTAGAAATCAGTTCAGTTTCTAATTTTGAGACTTTTCAAGCGAATCGTCTGAAATTGCGTTTCAAAGATAAAGACGGAAAAAACCAATTGGCACACACCTTAAACGGAAGCGCATTGGCTTTGCCAAGAGTTTTGGCTGGAATTTTAGAAAATTACCAAACTCCTGAAGGAATCGTAATCCCTGAGGTTTTACGTCCGTATTGCGGGTTTGATATTATAAACTAAAAATTTTAACATATAAGTCATATAAGTTTTTTGCAAAATTCTAAAATGAAGATGATGCAAGTCTTATATGACTTATATGTTTAAAAAATAGATGTTTGACGAAACAAATTGCAATTAAAACAATGAAAAAACTCTTTCTACATATTACCCTGTTTTTTTCATTGGTTTGTTTTTCGCAAAACGAACAATTAGCGCAGTATTATTATGACAAAGGTGATTTTGAAAAAGCGAAAATCAGCTATGAAGAGTTACTGCAAGATATTCCGTTAAATTCACAGTATTTTTTAAGAATAATAGATTGTTCTCAGCAATTGCAACAATTTGATAGTGCCGAAAAAGCCATTCAAGAACGACTTGAAAAATACAATCAAAGTAATCTTCTGGTGGAATTAGGGTATAATTTTCAGTTGCAAAAAAATGATGCCAAAGCCAAAATTTACTACGAGCAAGCATTAGATCGAATCAGAAAAAATCCAAATGAAGTCTACGGAATTTCAAACGCTTTTGAGAGAAAAGTGCTGCTCGAATACGCGCTAAAATCCTACCAAACCGCTACAGAATTGGAACCGAATTTTAATTTCAATTATCAAATAGGATTGCTTTACGGTCAATTGTCTAATATGGAAATGATGATTTCCACTTTTCTGGATGAAGCATTTGCGAATCCTCAGAATTCTATTAGAATCCAAAATCAACTGGTTCGTTTTATGGTAGACGAAGGTGACGCAAACTTCAATGAAATATTACGAAAAGCATTGATTTTAAGAACCCAGAAAAATCAAGATCTCTTTTGGAATCATTATTTGAGTTGGTTTTATGTACAGCAAAAAGAGTTCGAAAAAGCTTTTATTCAGGAAAAAGCCATTTACAAACGCAATCCGGAATCGCTTGCCAATATTGTAAATTTAGGACAACTTGCCATTGAAGAAGAGAATCAGGAAGCGGCTAAAGAAATTTTGGGCTTTGTATTGGAAAACACACAAGATTTAGAATTGCTTATCCAAGCGAATTCTTATTTGGTAACCATGAAAATTGAAAAAGCGTCCGAAAATGACTTTGCAACCATCAGCACGGAATTAGACGGTTTGTTGAAACAATTTGAAATAAGTCCTTTTACCTTATCTTTGCAGCTGATTCAGGCACATTTTACGGCTTTTAATTTAAAAAAACCGGAGGAAGGAAAGGCAATAGTCAAGAGAGCGCTGGAATTGCAATTGAATGATTATGAAGTGGCTAATGCCAAAATGGAACTGGCAGATATTTTGCTGTATGAAGAAAAATTCAACCAGGCTTTAATCTATTATTCACAGATTGAATTGGATTTGAAGAATGATGTAATGGCGCATGAAGCCAGTTTGAAAGCCGCAAAAACAAGTTATTTCAAAACTGATTTTGCGTGGGCTTTGAAACAATTCAAGGAATTGAAATCAGCCAATACGCAGCTGATTGCGAATGATGCTTTGGAATATTTTCTGTTAATCAACGACAATACCGTAGCCGATTCGACACAAACGGCTTTGAAGCAATTTGCAAAAGGAGATTATCTGTTGTATCAAAACAGGAATCAGGAAGCGGTAGCCCAGTTTCAATCGATTTTGAAAAACTATAAAGGACAGGAAATAGAGGCCGAGACCTTGTTGCGATTAGGGAAAATATACGAAAAGAAAGGTGATTTTGCTTTGGCTTTAAGCCAATACCAAACGATTATGGATCAGCATAGTGACGGAATTTACATCGACGAAGCGTTGTATTTTTCGGCAGAAATTTATAACAAGCAATCGTTACCTGAAAAAGCAAAACCATTATATGAAAAGGTGTTGTTCAATCATCAGGACAGTATTTATTTTGTGGAAGCAAGGAAGAAATTCAGGCAATTGCGAGGCGATACTAATTTATAAAATGGCAATATCAATGTCAATATCAAAATGCAAAACACGATTACAAATAGAATCTGGAGAATAGAACAGATAGTTTCTTTAAAGTCTTAATACTTAATTCTCTAATCTTAATACTTTTAAATAATGATATTATACAACGTTACCACAAACATACATGAAAGCGTTCACGATCAATGGATGATTTGGATGCAACACAAGCATATTCCCGAAATTCTGGCTACAGGGAAATTCTCTTCGGCAAGAATGGTACGGGTTTTAATTGAAGAAGAAATGGGCGGAGTAACGTATTCGGTTCAATACGCAACGGACAGCAAAGAAACTTTGGAGAAATATTATCAGGAAGATGCACCGGCTTTTCGCGAAGAAGGAGCGAAATTATTTGGAGACAAAATGCTCGCTTTTAGAACAGAATTAGAATTGATTGCAGATTATTAAAAAAGTGTTCAGTGTTCAGTTTTTTAGTGATCAGTTAGAAATCTGCGAATCTTGAAGTTGTAGTTTGCGACTTCAAGTTGGATTGAAAATAATATAATTGGAGGTCACAATTTGCGACCTCCGATTTAAAAAAAATATAAATACGCTTTGTGTCTTTGCACCTTAGTGGCAAAACAAAAATATAAAAACACTTTGTGCCTTAGTGCCTTCGTGGCAAAACAAAAAACATGGAAAAAGTAACAGCCAAAAAACACCTCGGACAGCATTTTTTGAAAGATGAAAGCATCGCAAAAGACATTGCCGACACGTTGAACTTAGAAGGATATGATGATGTACTGGAGATAGGTCCGGGAATGGGCGTTTTGACAAAATATTTGTTGGATAAACCGGTGAACACGTACGTTATTGAAATCGATACGGAATCAGTGACGTATTTGGACCAAAATTATCCAAAATTAAAAGATAGAATCATTTCTAAAGATTTCTTGAAATACAATATCAACGAAATTTTCGAAGGGAAGCAATTCGCTATAATTGGGAATTTCCCGTATAATATTTCGACACAAATTGTTTTTCGAGCTTTGGAATATCGCGATCAGATTCCGGAATTTGCAGGCATGTTCCAGAAAGAAGTGGCACAACGTATTTGCGAAAAAAAGGGAACAAAAGCCTATGGAATTCTGTCGGTTTTAGTTCAGGCTTTTTATGATGCGGAATATTTATTTACGGTAGATGAGAATGTATTTATTCCGCCACCAAAGGTAAAATCGGGAGTTTTACGTTTGCGCAGGAAGAAAGATTACAGTTTGCCTTGCGGCGAAAAATTGTTTTTTACCGTAGTGAAAACAGCTTTTCAACAACGACGTAAAACGTTACGAAACAGTTTAAAAACCTTAAATTTGTCGGATAGTTTGAGAGAAGATGAAATTTTCAACCTTCGACCAGAACAATTAAATGTAGAACAGTTCATAGAACTCACCCAAAAAATAGAAGCCGATGGAGTTTAAAATCAGCAAAGAATTAATTCAGGAATTAGAGCAACTCATTCAAAATAAAAACGACCAGCAACTGGAAGTGTTATTGAATGATATGCACCATGCTGATATTGCTGAAATTCTGGATGAGCTTGATTTTAATGAAGCGACCTATATTTTTAAAGTATTAGACAGTGAAAAAACCGCCGAAATTCTTCTGGAATTGGAAGATGATTTGCGGGAAAATATATTAAGCAGGCTTTCGGCAAAAGAGATTGCGGAAGAATTAGATGAGCTGGAGACGAATGATGCAGCTGATATTATTGCGGAGCTTTCCAAAGATTTGAAAGCCGAAGTAATATCAGAACTTCAGGATGTTGAGCACGCCAAAGATATTGTTGACTTATTGCGTTATGACGAAGATACCGCAGGTGGAATCATGCATAAGGAATTGGTTAAAGTCAATGAAAATTGGAATGTGCTAACGTGTGTAAAAGAAATGCGTATTCAGGCCGAAAATATCTCCAGAGTCCATTCTATTTATGTGGTGGATGATGAAGACCGATTGAAAGGGCGTTTGTCCCTTAAAGATTTGTTGACCACTTCTTCCAGAACACCGGTAAGTGATGTTTATATCCGAAAATTAAACTCCGTAAAAGTAGATACCGAAGATGTTGAGGTGGCCCGAATCATGCAAAAATACGATTTAGAAGCCATTCCTGTCGTGGATGAAATGGGACGATTAGTAGGAAGAATTACCATTGATGACATTGTGGATGTAATCAAGGATGAAGCCGATGAGGATTACCAGTTGGCAGCAGGTATCTCGCAAGACGTTGAAGCAGATGACAGTATATTTGAGCACACAAAAGCACGGCTACCTTGGTTAGTTTTGGCTCTTTTAGGTGGTTTTATCTCCGTAAAAGTACTGGGTTTGTTTGAAGGAGCGATGTTCGAACATGGGAATTTATTCTTTTTCACGCCACTTATTGCCGCAATGGCAGGAAATGTTGGGGTGCAATCATCGGCAATTATAGTACAGGGTTTGGCTAACAATACGTTGAGCGGATCCTTGTTTAATAGATTGGTAAAAGAAGTGTCACTGAGTTTATTAAACGGAGTGATTCTGGCTACGATATTATTTTTAGGAAGTCATTTTCTGTTGAATGTCGAATTCATCATTGGAATTATTGTCACTATAGCATTGGTTTCTGTAATTATTATTGCCTCGTTAATAGGGACTTTTATTCCGTTATTGCTGGATAAATTTGGCATCGACCCTGCTTTGGCAACCGGACCGTTTATCACTACCAGTAATGATATTTGTGGAATTCTGATTTATTTTTCGATAGCAAAAATGATTTTAGGATTTTAATAATTAAATAATTTTAGAAGTGAAAAAAAATAAAAAACGAATCTATACATACAGCAAGCCAATAACTAACTAACACTTCCCATATTGTCTCCCTCTCCTCCCGATAACTATCGGGAGGAGAGGGTAAGGGTCGGGGAGAGGAAAACCACAACCAGCATGAAAGTACACATCATTGGCGGAGGAAACTTAGGCGTTTCTATCGCATTAGGACTATCAAAATTTTCACCAGAAAACCAGGTTACCATAACCCGAAGAAACACATCCAGCATTCTGTATCTTGAAAAATTGGGCGCTACAGTTTCTACTAATAACATCCATCAGATTCAGGAAGCCGATGTCATTATTTTGACCATAAAACCATACCAAGTAGATACCGTTTTAGCCGAAATCCTTCCTGTGATTTCCAATAAAATCATCGCTTCGGCAGTGAGTGGATTGTCCATAGAAAATTTACAAAACAAAATCGGTACTTCTAATAGTGCGATCCGAATCATGCCCAATATTGCGGCACAGTTTGGTGCATCAGCCACCTGTATTGCGTTTCACGAAAAAGACAAAGAGAAGGCACAAGACATAGTTTCTCTTTTTCAGAGTTTGGGAACTGCTCCTATTATTGACGAAAAATTGATGGATGCAGCAACCGTTCTTGCGGCCAGCGGAACCGCTTTTGCGTTGCGTTACATTCGGGCTTCAATGCAAGCCGGAATCGAAATAGGATTTGACTGGCAAACCGCATTAGCCATCTCTGCACAAACCGTAAAAGGCGCTGCCGAAATGCTGCTGGAAGAAAAAGTACATCCGGAACAATTAATTGACCGTGTCACCACACCACAAGGCTGTACCATAGCGGGATTGAACGAAATGGAAATGCACGGATTCAGTTCGTCCTTGATACGAGGAATCAAAACGTCATTGAAACAAATCAAGGGATAAGCCTCATTTGGGCGTGCCCCCATTACAAAAAAGGGTCTTCTCAGCTAACCGTTGAGAAGACCCTTTTTTGTAATGCGGTCTGGCTATCCGCGCTACTTCGGTAGCTTGCTTTTATCCCTCACGCAAACGCGATTGGTATTGTGTTCGGTTTTCTATATCTGCAATCATTCGTCATAGCTTTGTTTATAAAATCATTTTAGAAGATCTGTTTGTTTTTAAGTAATTTATAATCAAAACCTTAGTATTGCTGTGTCTTTAAAACATGCGTATATTTACAGTTGTCTGCAATGCACATACGAAGCAAAATACAATATTGTGAAATTGAAAGTAAAATGAAATCACATGAAAAAAGTAATACTAATTCTCATCACATTTCTTTTTGTATCCTATAATGGTTATTCTCAAAAAGTGTTTGACACGCATATCCATGGAGAGACAAATCCTGATATTCAAATGCAACAATTAGAAACTTCTGGTGTTTACAAAGCTGCAATCAGTTCTTCATGGGATTTGCAAAATACGTATCGAAATAAATTCAAAATGGAATTATTACATGGATTAATGTTGCCATGTCCAAATGGGAAAGTACCATATAGTAATCAGCTTTGCTTTTCAAACGGAAAGGAATTACCCGACATTAAATGGGTAGAACAGCAAATTAATGATGGCAAAATTGATTTTATAGGGGAGATATTAAGCCAGTATTATGGGATTTCCCCATCGGATAAATTGTTATATCCTTATTATGCGTTAGCAGAAAAATACAATCTGCCAGTTGGCATTCATACAGGATTAGCAGGTCCAAATCATGGATGCCCAAATTTTCGAGTGGGTTTAGGCAGTCCAATCTTAATGGAAGATTTAATACTGAAATTTCCGAAATTAAGAATTTGGATTATGCATTCTGGTTATCCTTTTATCGAGGAAACAGTTGCTATTATGAGCGTTTATTGGAGTGTATACACAGATATTTCTGTTATTGCAAATCCTGACAATATTCCTTACAAAGATTTTTACACCACAATGAAAAGATTAATAGATGCCGGTTTGGAGAACAGATTGATGTTTGGATCCGATAATGGAAATGTCAAACAAGTGATAGAGTCTGTAAATAAACTTGATTTTTTATCTTCGGAACAAAAGGAAAAAATATTTTATAAAAATGCTGAACAATTTTTTGAAAAATCTAAAAAAAATTAGAAAACATTAGCGCCAACAGTTTGAATAGATTTGGGTATTAAGCTTAATTTGAAATTGATTTTAATTATATTTATTCAATGGTGTTATTTTTATTTAGCGGGTTTCAAATTAAATTTCAACCATAAAAAACCAATGGTTCCCGCAATAAAGGAAGCAATCAAAATCGCAATTTTAGAATACGTAATCACTTCTTCTCCGTCGTTTTTAAACGCAAGCAATGTGATGAAAATAGACATGGTGAACCCTATTCCACCCAGCATTCCTGCTCCAATAATGCTACTCCACTTTAGGTCTCTTGGTAGGCTGCAAATACCTAAGCTGACTGCCAGTAGTGAAAATAACCAGATTCCCAATGGTTTTCCCACAACAAGCCCTAGCATAATTCCAATCGTGTTGGGGTGATTCAATCCCTCATGCCAATCTGAATTTATGGCAATGCAGGTATTAGCTACGGCAAACAAAGGAAGAATAAAGAATGCTACCGGTTTGTGTAAAAAATGCTGTAATCGATACGAAGAAGTTTTTTTGCCTCCATTTCCAAACGGAATTACAAAGGCCAATAATATTCCGGTTATCGTCGCGTGAACACCTGAATTTAGCATAAAATACCACATCGCAGCACCACCAATCAAATAGGGGAAGAGACTGTGTACTTTTCTTCGGTTCAGGATAAATAAGCCACCCATAATGGCAAAAGCAATAAACAAATTCACATAAGCAATGGTGTCCGTGTAAAATATGGCAATTACCATAATAGCACCTAAATCATCGATCACGGCAAGCGCAGTCAAGAATACTTTGAGCGATGTAGGTACGCGATTTCCTAAAAGTGATAGGATTCCAATAGCAAAAGCAATATCAGTCGCCATAGGAATTCCGGCTCCATTTTGTGTGATAGTTCCAAAATTTAACAGTAAAAAGATTCCGGCAGGAACAACCATTCCGCCTAATGCACCAAAAATAGGTAGAGCCGCATTTTTAATACTGGATAATTCTCCTTGGTACATTTCACGTTCTAACTCTAAACCAATTAAAAGGAAGAAAATAGCCATTAGGCCGTCATTGATCCAATGCGTGATGGAATGGCTGCCAATATTGGTTTCCCAGAAGGCAATATATTCGGTTTGAATGGGTGAATTGGCTAATAAAAGAGAGAGTATTGTTACAAAAAGTAATAAGAGTCCACCGGCTTTTTCGCTTTCAAAAAAAGCGTTGAAGGTTTTCGTTAATTTCATTTTTTGGTTTTCATTTATTATAATCATCCGATTTATAATAAAAATTAAGAATGCTAATTTACGATTTTAGGAGCTAATTTCCTCTGATAAAACAATAAACCGTAATTTTTTTGTTAATTTGGAGGATCAAAAATATAATAATTATGGATATCAAAATCCTTCATATCGATAGCAATAGTTCCTTACTTTGGGATCAATTGCAGCATTCTGGATTTATAAATCACAGCGATTTTACTTCGTCAAAAGAGGAAATTGAAGCCAAAATTCAAGAGTATCAGGGAATTGTTATCCGAAGCCGATTCAAAATTGACAAGGCTTTCTTAGACAAAGCCACTAATTTAGAATTTATTGCACGCGTTGGGGCAGGATTGGAAAGTATCGATTGCGACTATGCAAAATCCAAAAACATTACGCTTATCGCTGCTCCGGAAGGAAACCGAAATGCCGTTTCCGAACATACATTGGGAATGATTTTATCCCTTTTTAATAAATTGAACCAAGCGGATAGCGAGATACGATCAGGGCATTGGAACCGTGAAAGCAACCGCGGCCATGAACTTGACGGAAAAACAGTGGGGATTATTGGTTACGGAAACATGGGAAAATCATTCGCCAAAAAATTGCGTGGTTTTGATGTGGAAGTCCTTTGTTATGATATTCAGGAAAATGTAGGTGATGTAAATGCGAAGCAGGTTTCATTAGCAGAATTTCAGCAAAAAGTGAATGTAGTAAGTCTTCACATTCCTTGGACCCCCGAAACGGATAAAATGGTTGACAGTGATTTCATCAACGGATTTTCCAACCCCTTTTGGATCATAAATACCTCTCGCGGCAAGAATATTGTCACTGCTGATTTGGTTACGGCCATGCAATCCGGTAAAATTCTCGGTGCTGGTTTGGATGTTTTGGAGTATGAGAAATTGTCTTTTGAAACCCTTTTTCACGATAAACACACACCGGAGGCTTTTCAATATTTGTTGAAAGCTAAGAATGTGATTTTGAGTCCGCATATTGCCGGCTGGACATTCGAAAGCCATGAGCGATTGGCGCAAGTTATAGTTGATAAAATAAAAGCAAAGTATTTTGGTCAAGCCAAAGAAGCGGAGTCGGAGAAACGGGTTACGGGAATTGGCGGTTTCTTTTTTAAATCAAAAAATCCGAAAGAACTGGTAACTTGGTACGGAAAACACTTGGGTCTAAAAACGGATCAATATGGATCTACTTTTTGGTGGAAAGACAAAGATGGGAATGATTGTTCTACCCAATGGTCGCCATTTGCGGATGATACCAATTATTTTGCGCCAAGCGAGAAACAGTTCATGCAAAACTTCAGAGTGGATGATTTAGAAAAATTATTGCAAAAATTATCGGATGAAGGTGTAACAATTGTGGGTGATATGGAGTCTTATGAGTATGGAAAATTTGGATGGGTTCTTGATAGCGAAGGAAATAAGATAGAACTTTGGGAACCAATCGATACAGCATTTCAATAAATTTTTATATTTTTAATCACTGAAAAACAATCTTACAACAATCAACCAATCTATGGAAAACTCGAAACATGAAGAATGGAATAATCCACGACCAGTTCAACAAGACAATAAAAAAATTGCAGCAGGGTTGCTTGCTATTCTTTTGGGACCTTTAGCGATTCACAAATTTCTTTTAGGGTACACTTCAGAAGGTATCATATGGTTGGTGATTAGTTTATGCACTTGCGGAACAGTAACCGGTTTACTAGGACTTATTGAAGGTATAATATATTTAACAAAATCAGATGAAGAGTTTTACCAGACCTATCAAGTTGGTAAAAAAGGTTGGTTTTAAAACATAAAAAAATCCCGTTCTTAGAACGGGATTTCTTTTTTTATTTCAATTTGGTATCAATCTTCTTTATCATTTAATTTTCGTTCCAGTTCAGCCTGAAACTCTTCCATTACGGGCTTCATGGTGCTTTCCGGAATATCTGCAATTCGGATGTACATTAATCCATCAACAGCATTGTTAAACAACGGATCGACATTAAAAGCGACTACTCTTGCGTTTTGTTTGATGTATTTTTTAATCAAAACCGGTAAACGCAAACTTCCTGGCTCCAGTTCATCAATAATTTTATCAAACTTATTCAAATCCGATTCGGTTTCATTAAAAATGAAATCTTTGTCGGCATCTTTCAGTTTTACTTTATACGCTTTCTTTGGGTGCACGTATTGTGCAATGTACGGATCGTAATAATTTGACTTCATGAATTCAATCATCAGTGATTTTGAAAAATCCGAAAATTGATTGCTGATACTCACGCCGCCCAATAAAAATTTATGTTCCGGGTAACGTAACGTCGTGTGGATAATTCCTTTCCAAAGCAAGAAAAGCGGCATTGGTTTTTGTTGGTATTCTTTGATGATAAAAGCGCGACCCATTTCTATGGATTTGTGCATCATATCATGTAATTCTGGTTCAAATCGGAACAAATCATTGAGGTAAAAACCGTCCATTCCGTATTTTGGATAAATTTGAGAGCCTAATCCCATTCGGTATGCGCCGGCAATTTTCTTTGCTTCGTCATCCCATAAAAACATATGACTGTAATACTGGTCAAATTTATCTAAATCGATAGATTCATTGGTTCCTTCTCCAACTTCGCGGAAAGTAATTTCTCGAAGTCTGCCTATTTCGTGCAGGATATTTGGAATTTTAGCAGCTTCAGTAAAGAAAACTTCGTAATTTTTGCTTTGTAAAAGACGACAATCCGTGCTTCTTAAAGCGTCCACTTCGGCAATCATTTTCTCGCTATTGGCAGGAGTAACGATTTTCTTCGGACTTTTAGGAAGTTTTAAATTCGGGGTCGTCAGTAATTTGCTTTCTTTTTCGAAAGGATTGGCCAGCATGTATGTTTTCTTTCTCAAAAACTCCGAATATTCCTCTATCGTTGCGTGTTCATTTTGTTCATTTACGGAAATAGCTTTACCAATACGTACTTTTATCACACGATGTTTCTGGCTGAACACTTCCGAAGGCAGTTTTGCCGTTCTAAAAGTGCCGCTTATTTTCGAAAGTAAATAAAATAATCGACTGTTTTTGGCATGGAAATAAATAGGAACAACAGGAACTTGGGCTTTTCTGATTACTTTAATAGCACCTTCTTCCCAAGGTTTATCCACCATTAATTTCCCGTCTTTATACGTAGAAACTTCTCCTGCAGGAAACATCCCTAACGGTTTTCCGTCACTTAAATGACGCAGCGTTTCTTTAATTCCCACTACGCTTGACTTAGCATCCCTGTGATTTTCAAAAGGATTCACAGGCATGATGTATTTCTTGAGAGGCTCAATTCGATGCAAAAGAAAATTAGCGATAATTTTGAAATTAGGTTCTCTTTCGAGCATTAATTTCAATAATAGCACACCGTCAATTCCTCCCAACGGATGATTTGAAATGGTGATATAAGCACCCTCTTTTGGTAAACGTTTTAAATCCTCTTCCGGAATTTCGAATTTTATTTGTAAATCATCTAATACGCCATTTAAAAACGCAAGGTCTTTTAAATGTTTATTTCTGTCGTATACTTTGTTTAAGGTAGAAATTTTTAGCACCTTCATTAACATCCAGCCAGAAAAAGTCCCCAGAACTCCGTACTTGTCTGCATTTATTGCTTTTGCAACTTCTTTCGCGGTTACTAAACCCATGTATTTTTTGTTTTTTTAGAGCAAGAAACAAAGATAGCAAAAAACTCCATTTTCTCTATTTTTCTGAATCAAACTTCTACTTTTTTGTTACATTTGAAAATCAAAAAAAAATTTAATGAGAATTATTTCATACAACGTAAACGGAATCAGAGCCGCCATTTCAAAAGGATTTATTGAGTGGTTACAACAAGCAAATCCGGATATTATTTGTCTTCAGGAAATTAAGGCAACCGAAGACCAAATCCCGGTAGAAGATATCGCAAAAGCGGGCTATCCATACCAATATTATTATTCAGCAACCAAAAAAGGCTATAGCGGCGTGGCTATACTTTCAAAAATCAAACCCAATACTGTCGTTCATGGAACCGGAATTCATCACATGGATTTCGAAGGAAGAAACCTTCGTGCTGATTTTGATGGATTTTCAGTGATGAGTTTGTACCTGCCTTCGGGGACAAATATCGATCGATTGGGCCATAAATTCACGTTTATGGATGATTTTCAAAACTACATCAACGAACTCAAAAAAGAAACGCCAAACCTAATTATCTGTGGCGATTACAACATTTGCCACGAGGCAATCGACATTCATGATCCTGTCAGAAACAAAAATGTATCCGGGTTTTTACCGCAAGAAAGAACTTGGCTCGATGGATTCATGAAGTCCGGATTTGTCGATAGTTTTCGCCATTTCAACAGTGAGCCGCACCAATATTCGTGGTGGAGTTACCGCGCCGGAGCCAGAGGAAACAACAAGGGTTGGCGCATCGATTACAATTTAGTCAGCGATTCTTTAAAACATAAACTCAAAAGAGCCGTTATTTTATCAGATGCGGTGCATTCGGATCATTGCCCAATTTTGGTAGAAATCGAATAACGTTTTCTGGAGCTATCCCGATAGCTATCGGGACCCGCTATCCGTTGCAATCTTTCTAGTCCTGAACTTGTTTCAGGATCCTGAAACAAGTTCAGGACTAGAAAGGATTTTCACTTTTATTGGGGCTAGGGCATTCGAATACAATTTGAATTTTTGCTTTCAAAACAACTATAGAAACAACATAAATACAAACAAAAATGATTAAAAGAGTTTCCATCGGATTATTAGTATTGGCGCTTTCAACCTCCTGTGTATCCAAGAAAATATACAACGACTTAGAAAGTAAATTCACCGATTTAAAAAAAGAAAACAGAAGCTTAGCAGATGAAAATGCCGATTTGCTAAAAACTAAAAATCAATTAGAATTAGACCGCGACGGTTTAAAAACTGATTTGAGCAAATCCAAAGCAGAGCTGGATAAATTGAAAGCAGATTACGCCGCGGCTCAAAATAAATTCAAAGTTTTGCAGGATTCTTACGCCGCTTTAGAAAAAAATAGCAGCGACGCTTTGCAAAGTAACATGAAGAAAAACCGTGATTTGCTGGATCAATTGGACGAGAAAGGAAAAGCATTGGCATTAGAACAAGAGCGTTTGAACAAAAGCGGGCAACGTTTGCAAGAATTGGAAGATTTGATTGCTGCCAAAGAAGCCAGCATGAAAAAACTAAAAGAAACCTTGTCTAAAGCCTTGAACAGTTTTGAAGGAAAGGGCTTGACAGTAGAACAAAAAAACGGGAAAGTATATGTTTCTATGGAGAACAAACTACTTTTCAATTCCGGAAGTTGGGCTGTAGGTTCCGAGGGGAAAAAAGCAGTAATCGAAGTAGGGAAAGTTTTGGGTGACAACCCGGATATATCAGTTCTTATTGAAGGCCATACGGATGATGATGCTTTCACAGCTTCAGGTCCAATTGCGGATAACTGGGATTTATCAACTAAAAGAGCGACAGCAATAGTTGCTATTTTGAGCGAGAACAAAAAAATTAACAAACAAAATCTAACGGCTGCCGGAAGAGGAGAATTTTCACCATTGGCGAGCAATGCAACCGTAGACGGGAAAGCGAAAAACCGTAGAATCGAAATAATTCTAACGCCTAGATTAGATGAAATTGCCGAAATGTTGAATGAGATAAATTAAGTTTCAAAGTTTCAAAGAAATAAAGGTTCAGAGTGTATGCTTTGGACCTTTTTCTTTTACCGCAAATTCGCAAATTTCATCTGCTGATTGAAGGTTTTTAATTGGCGAATTCGCGGTTTTATTTTTTTAAATATCTGATTTAATCTTAAATAAACGTTTCTCAATTTTCTGTTAACTGTAAATCTAAACAACAAACTAATTTTATCTTTGTTTTCGAAAAATAAAATACAATTTCCTTAAAAATGAAATATACTACTTTACCCAATACTGATGTGAAAGTCAGCAAAATTTGCCTTGGAACCATGACTTTTGGGCAACAAAACACTGAAGCTGATGGTCATGCCCAAATGGATTATGCTTTAGAAAACGGAGTCAATTTCTTTGATACTGCCGAGATGTATTCGATTCCATCACGCGAGGAAACTTATGGAAGTACAGAGAAAATCATTGGAACCTGGTTTAAAAAAACAGGCAAAAGAGAAGAAATAGTTTTGGGATCCAAAATTGCCGGACCCAATCCAAATTTTGGTTACATGAGAGAAAAATTAGATTTCTCACCAGCCAGTATCAAGTTTGCATTGGATCAAAGTTTACAACGCCTGCAAACGGATTATATTGATGTGTACCAATTGCATTGGCCGGAACGCAAAACCAATTATTTTGGACAACGCGGTTTCAAAGTGCAGGATGATGCATGGGAAGATAACATTCACAATGTTCTCGAAACATTAGATGGTTTTGTCAAAGAAGGAAAAATAAACCACATCGGACTTTCTAATGAAAATCCTTGGGGAATTATGCGTTTTCTGGAGGAAAGTAAATACAACAATCTGCCAAGAGTAAAAACGATACAAAATCCATATTCGTTATTGAATCGTCTTTTTGAAAACGGTTCCGCTGAAATTTGCCTGAGAGAAAATGTTGGTTTATTGGCGTATTCACCGATGGCTTTTGGTGTTTTGTCTGGTAAATTCCTTACTGGAGAAGAGCATCCAAATGCCAGAATCAAGTTGTTTCCGCAGTATTCCAGATACAACAGCGCACAAAGTACCGAAGCTACTCGATTGTATCAGGAAATTGCTAATAGAAACGGACTGACTTTAACAGAATTGTCTTTGGCATTCATAGCCCAACAGCCGTTTGTAACCAGCACGATTATTGGCGCGACAACATTGGAACAATTAAAAGAAAACATGGATACGATTCAAGTATCACTTTCGGATGAAATTTTAAAAGCTATTGATGAAGTACAAGCTGTGATTCCTGATCCGGCACCATAAATTAAGAAACCCTGTCAGAGTTCTAAACTCTGACAGGGTTATTTTTAAGAATTAAAGATCAAATTCATCATCAACGGCTAAGGAATCCACTTTTATTTGCGTTGAATCTTGTACTTTGAATTTGATAAAAGATTTTGCAGGTCCTGAAATCAGTATGGGTAAGGACTTGTAAATAGTGTCTTCAGGAGTCAAAAGCCCTCTTCGGAACATAATATTCGTTAAGAACGACTCTTGTTTTATCGCAAAATCTTTCAACATCCCTTGATCGTTGAACTGATACATGAATTTTTTAGGACTTGGAATAATTCGGGCGAGATACAAGCATTCGTTCAGCGATAATTCCGAAGGTGTTTTTTGGAAGTAAAACTGACTTGCTTCGCCAATTCCATATACATTTGGACCCCATTCGATAATATTAAAATACACTTCGAGCATGCGTTCCTTACTCACAATCCTGTTGTTTTCCAGAATGTAAACCAGTAAAATTTCCTCCAGTTTGCGGGATACTGTTTTCTCCCGACTCAGAAAAGCATTTTTTACTAATTGCATGCTGATGGTACTGGCGCCACGGGAGAATTTTTTGGTTCTTATGTTTTTGACTATGGATTGTTTGAATGCTTCGCTGATGAAACCACGATGCGAAAAGAAAGAAGGATCTTCAGTTGTCAAAACCGACTTTCTTAAATACGGTGAAATTTGGTATAGCGGCGTATAATTTGGATTGGCTGCGCCAACTAAAACCGGGCGTTGCAACACATTTTTTATAAGTGCCCGATACACAAATTCGCCATTGAGTTTGTTGAGATTGGCTTTGCCGTATTTTGTTATTTTTAGATTTTCTTTCTTCAATTTACTGTCAAAAACCAGCTGATTGGGTTTGTTTTGGTTGAATGCAAAATCCAATTTGTAATCAAAAGTACCATTCGCTTCCATTCCCTGAAAGTGGGTAAATAAACCGTCAGGAAGCGAAGTGATAAAGTCCTGCGCTTTCATTTTTGGAATGGATACTTTGAGTTTGTAAATCGTGTCTTTTTCCGTTTCGTAAGCCACGTAGGGATGAAATTTTATTTTATTCAACTGAACCGTTGAGCTGCTGTCAATAGAAATAAAATCAGAGCCCAATAAAAATCGGTAATCAAATTTGGCATTCTTAAGGATAACATCTTTACTGGCAATTTTTGGGTGGTTGATTTTTAAATTGGCAATAGCCATAAACCCATCAATATGCAATTCGTCGCCGTCTCTATCTATGTTTTGAATATTTAATCGGATAGAGTCAAAACTCGATTTCAGGTTGAAACGCTCGTCTAAATACGGCATTTGGATTGCGCCCGTATCAATATTTACGAAACGAATATCGGCTTTTTTATTTCTTGGATCGGCAAATCCTTTGATTTTCCATCGTTGTGAAATCGTATTGGTTTGAACTTGAATAGAGGTTTCGAGTTGTTTGTTGACCAATCGCAGTTTTTGGAAATTGATGGTTGCTTTTTTCCCGTTATCATTGAGTCGAAAAGACAGATTGTCCAGAATCATATCCGTCGGGACTAAATTCAGTGCTTTTGAGATGATTCTATAGGCAAACTGGGCGTAATCTTTTTTCTCGTCGCGAATTTCTGTTTGATTGTCTTTTTTTAGAAAAGCATCAAAATTTCTCACTTTTCCTTTTTTTACTAACTGGACAAAACCGTTCTGGACTTCTAAAGTTCCAAGCTGAACATCGCCCGTTATGAGATGCCATAAATTGACACTGGTTTTTAATTTTTGTATTTTAAAAAGAGTGTCTGCATTTTTTGGAACCAGTATTATTTCGGTAAGATTCAGTCCGGACAAGCCGTCAAAAGAAGCTTTTTTTATCGTGAAAGAACTGTTGTAATCCACTTCCATTTCATGGGAAACTTTTGCTATTGTTTGTTGTAAAACGGCATCTCGAAATATATAAAAAGCAATAATTATAGTGACAAATAATACAAAAAGTATTTTTGCCGCTAGAATTAGTTTTTGTTTTCCGGTTTTCATAAACAGTTTAATAAGTAATACAATCTAAAATACAATACGCTTGGAATCTCGGCCATAAAGAAAAGGAAAATAATACTAAAGGAAAGATTTTTATGGTTTTCTTTAGTATTTTGATTGTGGGAAATGATTTTTTTAAATAAAAAAACTACAACCTGTAAAGCGTTGTAGTTTCTAAATTATGGTATAGCAGCTAAATTAGTTTTATGGCTTTGGTTCTTTATACTCAAACGGGTTATAAAAGCGTCTTACTTTTTCCACAATCTGGTTTAAAGTCATTTTGTCTGCTGTTTCCACTGCTTTTAGTTTTCCGGGTTCAATTAAATGATCCGTCATTAATTTTTGTTCCAGTTTAGTTTTGGTTTGTGCTGGACCAAAAACAATAAGTTCATCCGATTTTTTCACATAGGAGAGTACTGATTTTATAAAATAATCTAGTTCTTGTTTTTTTCGATCATCAAATTTTTTGTCACTATTGCCATGATGAACTCCTGAGAAAGTTCCTTTATTACCTTCGTCATTATGATGTACACTGTTTTCGACATCAGAATCTATTTCGGTAATTTTTTCTGTATCACCATCAAGAGCAACAATTATTGCTTTTGAGGAGTCTATCCAAATGCCAGTTTGTCTTTTCATGTCTTTGCTATTTTAAATTAAAGTAGATTGTTTGTATTCCATTTTTATTGCAACAGAATCGCACTCAGTTGACTTATTAGAACGTGTTCTGATTTATTTTTTCTTGAAAATGAAGAAGCTATAGCGTTGGCAGTTTTTAGAATTAAGGCATTAATCTCAGAAGCGAACAAGTGTTGATGCTCTTCTCTGAAAATTTTAAAGTCTGGCATCACTTGTTCAAATTCCCATTCATTGGCAACAAGCCAGTCAAAAACAATTTCGATTTCATAAGCGGTGTCATCACCAAATTCATTGAAACTATTTTCCAGCGGAAGCCATTCCGTTTTTATGATTTGTTTGAGTTTTTCGATTTCTTCTTCACGAATGGTTTTGTCTGTGGCCGCGATAGAATAGAACACTTTGCCTAAATGTTCGTATAAATGAGTCATGGTTTGGTGTGATGGTTTCATTTCTATTTTCGTAAAGTATTGCTAAACATAAATTTACGAAAAATAATGAATCTCTTTCCTGATTTGTTGTTTTTATTTAAAATAAGAAATATTTAAGGTAAATCGAGGAAACAGAAAAGTATTATATGAAAGTCCGTTACTAATACCAATATTTAATTTTGTGATTCCTCCTTTACAGAAATGACAAAGCAGCTAAATGTTATTCATAAGATGTAGCTTGGTACAAGTAACCAGGTCAAACGTATTAAAAATTGAACCACATAGATTCTGTGTTGATTTCCAAATAAATCTATATTTTTTTTATACTTTTGTTTTTAAGTCAGTCATAGAACTAGACTCTATAGCGT
>NZ_JBLVPV010000029.1:0-38899 GCF_048286775.1 Flavobacterium glycogeni | reverse complement strand
TTTATCATTATCAGTGTAAAATTCATCTATTAATGTTTGGGAGAGTTTTTTAAAGACTTCTGGTCTTACCTTCATTCGAGCTTGAACAAATGCGCTCTTTGTAAACTTACTACCAATATTGGGTTTTAGAAAACTTATGAAGTTATCTATTTCCATCGTGAGGCTTTTTCTAAGGAAGTTTAACATAAATAGCAAGATAAAAGGAAAATTCTGTTTTCTATTTCGTGTAAAGTGCTTTTCTGAAACTTTATATTCATTTTTCAATTCCTCACTAAATAATTGTGTTTGTATCTTTTTGAAGATAAAAATAGCTGTTTTTTTTCAAAGTTATAAATGATTGGTTATCATATAAATATACGAAAAATCTTACAAATAAAACACATAATAACCTAAAAATCAGCGAAATGAATCCTTAACTTAATGACATTGGGCGCGAGCGTCTCGCTCGTGCCCACAATCAAAATCAATTAATAGCTATTTCTAAAACAGTTTGATCATTATTCTCGATGGCGCGGAATTGCATTCTGTGACTATGAATGAGAAACGTACAACTCCTAAAAATACAAAAATGTTCTTATATAAAATCCTAGAGTACAGATCTCTTATCACTAAAATTTAAGTGTTCAATTCCAGAATCACACACTATACTATTTGTGGCTAACTCAATAAAATTATAGGTTTGAGGTCTTAATCAAATCTATAATCACAATGCAGTGGTATGAAATTCTAATAGCAATTCCAGTTATAATTGTCGGCTCCTACATCCGGGGTAAAATCTATGAACATAAAAAGAATATGTTTCATAACGATAGCTGGAAGAGTAGAAATAGAAACAAAAAATAAACTTTAAAAAAAAAAATTAAAATTGATGTCTTTTGAAGAAAAATTATACTTTAACTAAGGTCCTCTATAGCTAGTTTGTTTGCAATAGTAATATAAATATCAGTTGTACTTTCAGCTGTCTCCATGGATATAGTTAATGAATATCTTAGAGTACTATTTGCTTTAGTGGGAATACCTGTTAGATTGTGAATTATGCTATCACCATTGCTAGTTATTTAAAAATGAGACCCTCGCCGTAACGAGGATCTTTAATAGCTTTATATTAATACACATATCCGTAATCTATAAGATGTAGCAGATTATCCTTTACTGTTCCGTCATGATTTGTTCTGAGGAATGGAGGATTACTATTAACTACATGTATATCTTCACCAGCTACCCATTGAGCCCTTATATAATTCCACAAGTATGTTTTAGCACTGTTTACTGGATTTTGCAATAACACTACAGCATCAGCCTTGGTCATCTTTACTGCGTGGCTAATTTCATAACCATCTCCTGCTTGATTTCTTGTTCTTGTATGGACAGCATAGTGAGTTATTACTTCTTGACTATTTTTCCAAATTCCTGAAATTCTATATTCTGACATTTTAATCTTTTTTAGTGTTATTTTAATTTATGTTATACTTTTGTGATTCCTTGGAAGTTACTACGTAATGCTCCAATATCAACTTATGCAACTCTCTTCTGCTATACATTGTATTAAATGTAATAGTACATTCTTGTCAAATATTAGGTTTATAAAAAACCTATTTTGTACTGCCGTATAAAATGATATCCGAAATTATGTATCGCAATTTATCCTTAAGGTCAAAATCAATTTCTAATTCCTCTGCTTTGTTGCACATATCCAAAAGCTTTGAAAAATTAGTAATTTCATTATCTATTTTTGTCTTAAAAATATCAGATAGTTTCTTTATATGACCAAAAGAACTTCGAGGACCATCAATCTTGGCCTGTATTTTCATTCTCAATTCATCAGGAGTTTTAATCGTTTTAGCTTCTTTTAATTCTTTGATAAATTTATCACTGGTATTGAGAACACTTTCCATAGTCTTTAATGTTGCAAAGACATTTTCGGGCTTTGTGGTATGAGAAATCATTACCCTATTATTTTCAAACCGGTTTTGCTTTGGAAACAAATAAAATCCATCCTTGCTAGTCTTTCCTACATTAATAATATTTAAAAAATTCAGAGAACCTTGCCCCAAATCATTAGTTGAAACCTTAATTGCAGTTGAAACTTCTCCAAACTCTCCTGCATCTTTCGTGAATTTTTCCGCAACTATTATTTCCAATTTGGATTCATTAATATGTGCTGATTTGATTTTGTATTCAACTCCTTGATTTTTTTTCATAAAATTATGGAATGCAAGCATGGAAACCACAAATGCAAAATCAACGCCATATTCATAATATTTATCAAATGAGGTAATCCCTCTTAAATAGGTAATCCCTCCATTTTCAACTAGACGGTAACTTCTATGTTTGTTATAATTATCTGAACTACTAGCCAAATCTTTAAAATATTGAATATTTTGCCTTGCCAGATCAGACAACCCATTTTTGAATAGACTGTTAGCATACTTAGTCATCACATACTCATCCAAATAAGTATTTTTTGAATCATACTTAGCAACTGTTTTTAAGTTTTCCTTAACCTCATCGACAACGACATATTCGTCAAAGTGAAAAACTATTTCTTTTTTCTTTTCTCCATCAATTGCAAGCACTTCCTCAAAAACATTAATATCCTTTATTTGGGCTCGGATTAGTATACGCTTGTAATTGGTATTGAAATGTTTTACACGTTTATAAACAGTGTCTATATAATCAATAGTAATTATTTCATTTCTAATTTTTTCAATTTCAAAGTCATTGTACATTTTATCCTTATACGGATGATCTTCCATCAATTCCCATAGTTTCTCAACTTTTAGCTGCCCCGTACTTTCTTCAGGGTTAAGCAATACAGCTTTTTGTACAAATTTTTCCTCCATAATTATTTCTCTTTTTTTTTAAATGGTTCGACTACATGAAATTCTAACGACATCAAACGAATCCGGTTAATTACTGCTGCAACAACCTATTATTGATATAAGGATTTTTAACAAACTCTTTATATGACAAAACTGCTATAATCAATCTTCCCACCCACAGAGTGTTAGTCTGTAGCTCTGAGCTTGAGAAAGCGATGTTTTTATTATTTCATGTTTACAGGCTGTTAACCCCCGACAGTTTTCGGTATAATGGTATTTTTTTGCTCCCTTTGGCCCACAGATGTAAACTTTATTTTCTACTGGGTGAAAAGAAGTGAGAAAAATAAAGAGTAGGATTACAATAGATTTCATTTAAATTACTTTGATGTTAATAGTATTAATTTACTTGTAGTTGGTATTCATTTCCTTCCTTGTCAACGGCTTTTAGTTTGCCGTAATCAATCCATTCTGCTGTGATCTCAATTTCTCCATCAGTCGTATGGGTTAGTATACCAGCGCCATATTTTCCTTGAATATTGATGTTTCCAGATACCGTATCTCCTAGAGCATTATATCCACTTACATCATAATTATACTCATAATGACCCGGTTTACCAGTGCGGTATTCATATTGACGATGTGTATCATTATGATACGTTTTTGCTTCTTCAGGAGTAATAGTTTTTCGATCATCTGGTTGGATAACCTCCTTATAAAAGGAGTTGATTTTTTGGGGAGGCTTTTCTTTTTTACAACTAATGATTCCCAAAGCCATTATTATAAATACTATTCTAAAATTGCTAAGCATTTTCGTTTAAGGAGTTAAAATAAATATTGATATGAAATGGTTACTTTTTATTGACGATTTGTATCTAATATAAAATCCTTAATGATTGTATCCATATTAGAGGGTAGGTCCGCAGTTTTAATTTCAAAATGTTTTATTCTCATTGCTGCAAACCATTTGCTCCAATAGGCTCTGATTACTTTTTCTTCATAAGGATTGTTTTTATTTGGATTTATTCCCAAAACCAGAACTTCAAGATTTGATAAGTCATCGTTTGCTTTTATAAAACCATAATTCTTATTCTGAAGTTTTTCATTCCAATCTTTATTATTTAATCCATTTTTTCTAATTAGTTCTGGAGTGATATAAGTAGTCAAGTTCCCTTCTATTATTCTGGTGTCGTCATAAAACATATATCCATCAGTTAATACTACAAGTATGTTTCTGTGTTTACTATCTATGCATTGATCTTTTACTTTGTTTTCAAAAAAGCTCCAAATGTCTGAACCTATATAATTATCATCTTTTATCGCGGACTCATATATTTTTAAAGTCTGAGAGGCATAATTTGAATTTATGGAATTCAAATACTCTTTGGATACATTATTTTTATCAATAGCAATTCTTAATTTTTTAGAAATAGAATTAATTTCGGGATCTAATGGTTCTGGATTGAAAAATAATTGCATTTTATCATCAATCTGTCTTATTCTTTTTGATCTCAAATGTTGAGTGAAGGCTTCAGAAATGGATTTTATATAACCTAAATCTCTTTGGTAATATTCCATTGTCGGGTTAGGATTTTTTCTGACACTAATTCTGTCCGATAAATCTAGAAGTATACTAATGTTATAATTATCATGAATGGGGTTCCTAATTATAGTTTTATCATTCTTATTTTCGGAATCTGGTTTACATGAAGATGCAGAAACGATAAAAAATGATACTAAAATAGTTTTTAAAATAGCTTTCATAAGATTAGTTTTTAGAATATACTAAATGTTGAAAATCAGGGTCTATAAGATTTAGTTTGTCCAAATGCTCAATTGATAAAATATCGCAGTTTACCAATAATTCTGTTTTCTCCTTATGCGGCAAAGCTATTTCAGTATTAATGGCTTGAAACCAGCCTTCTTTATATTGATGATGATAATGAAGATATTCTTTAACAGGAAAGACAAAACCATCTATTTTAGATTGCAGTTCTGAAATCTTACCATTAATGGTAACCATTTGTTGTTTAAAGTCATTGACTTTATTAATATATTCTGTTGTTAGTTTTTCTAAATCAATAAGTTTCTCTTTTTGTCCTCTAATGTAAGCTCTAATTTTATCGATGTTTTCGAATTCTTTCATCACAAAATCAAAAACAAGTCCCCAAATAATATACACTACAAATCCAGCAAATATGATCATCCAGAATTCAGCTTCGCCTAATGCAATGTTTAAATTATAAGGAGAGGAATCGGGAGTTTTGTTAAATTCATATATTTTTTTCTCAATTTGATAAGCCAGAAGTGCGTCAAACAAAAATGTTGTAATAAATAAACCAATGATTCTAACGATATTTTTGATACCCTTTACTTTTTGTACCATATGAATTACATAGCCTAATCCCATGAACACAAAAGGAATAGTAATTACTAAAACCCCTTCTAACCAACTTGCTTTAAATGAGTTTGTCAATGCATCTGCATCAAAAATGGCAGCTGTTAAACTATCATTTGAAAACTCTTTGAAAAATGCAGAATAAGAGGCCGAGATATAAAACACTAATAAATAAAGCGTTATAGGTAGTAACAAGATTAGTCCAATATAAAAATGTGCTTTTAGACCTTTGCCGTCTTCAATTCCAAATTTGTCAGGATTACGCTTTACTTCAACAATTTCACTTTTTATCTGATTAATATCTTCATTCAGGTCTTGTTCTTTTTTTTCATAAATTCCTATTGCCGCCTCACACTTTTTTAGTTCTGTCCTGTTTTTTTCTTGCTCTTCCCTGTAAGGTTGTTTCAAACGGTCTTGTTCTAATTTTTGCTTTCGACATTGATCTTCAAAACTCATATATAAATTTTGCAGACAAGCTTTTAGAACGATTGGTTTTCCGGTCGCTTTTATTGATGCAGCAAAGCCACTCTGATAATAGGTGATTCTTATTTGTTCCCTGTCATTTTCATTTTCATCAATATCATTTTTCGGAGATTCATCAACTTTTTTTAGACTGAATAACTGTGTTAGTGATTTCATAACTTAAGAGTTTAGTTGATTAATAATTTCTTCTTTGCTAATGCCTTTCTTAACACAATCAATTAGATAACCGGTTAACTCGTTTATGTTTTCATCCAAAAAATTAAATTTACGACAGTATTTTTTGAGCATATTTAATTCATCATCTGCTACCTTCTCATCAGCCCAAATAATTCTGGCAAAATCATATAAGTATTCAATCCTTGTATTTAAATTTTCTGGAATGCTCAACTCGGTATTGATTGGATTAAGAAAAAGTTTATCGAGTTCTTCTTTTGGAATCCCACGTTCATCCGCAAAATGATATAGCATTTGAAGTTCTAACACGTCAAATTGATCATCTGTTAAGGCCATTTGGTAAAGTCGAAGGAAATGACTTTTTAGTTGAATGCTCATACTAGGATTTGAATTCATATTTTGAAAATTAGATTATTAAAAATGTCTTATTTACTTTATTCAAACTAAGATTTTCTTGCTTTTTTTGAATTTTTTCTACTTTTAATGTTTTTTGAAACAGTTTCCTTTTTTGGAGTAGGCGCACAAACACCGCAGGTTCCTCCTTCTTTGGCACAGTGCTTACAACCCGAACAATTTTTACAGGCGGCGCAATATTCAGAACCGGAACATCCCCTGCTCTCACAGGTTGAAGCAATTAATTTTTCCGAAGTGGTTTGACCTGAAACGGTCCAAGTAAAAAGGAAAAATAAAAAGAAGTATAAAAATATTTTCATAATAATATTATTTTAAGATTTGATAAAATAGTACGCCAAAACTGAAGTAGATAATAACCGTCAAAAGACATCCACTTGATTTTGATGAATTAAATGATTTTCTATAAGAAACACCAGATACCCCGGTTCCTTACCGAGAAACCCTTGTTACTAATCGTTCCGCCTTTAGTCCATAGACTCGGAGAAATTCCTGATTTGCTTATATTCAAACCAAGTCCTCCTCCAAGCTTAATTCTTTTTTGAAATCTAAAACTCATAACTTAGCTTGTATGACAGCTATTGGAGCAAGTCTTACATCCATTAGATTTGGAATATGTTTTCTTTGCTTCTGTTACTGCAGCCGCACAATTTGTGAACTCTCCTAAATATTTTCTATTATCAGAGTTTGGAAGATATTTACAATCTTCAGTATGCACTTCATGATCTCCGTTTGATTGTGCATTTTTGTTTACATAGTACTTCATAATTTATAATTTTAGTGGATTAATAATCTTTCTGCGATTTCTTCTTTTTCAATTACTATTCTTGAAGGAAGAAGCATTTGAGTTTTATTATTTATGGGATTTTTAAAAATTTCAAAACCACCTCTACAATTTTGATATCTAAAACGAAAGGCACTCAAACCTTTAATAAATCCTTCCGTTTGGGTAATTTCAAATACATAATTAGAACATGATTTTTTAAAGATGCATTTTGCTTTTCTGTTTTTTGATTTAAAAAACCAGTAGAGCTGAACAGCAAATAATATCGTATACTTCATCTATTTTTCGAAAACAACCATTTGTCTGTTGGTTGTAAATCCAGGCTTACTAGCTAATCCAAAACAACCTGATTCCGGTTGTACAAAAGTGGAAACACTCTCAAGTCTTACATATTTCCACCCGTGATTAGTATAATTTTTTATTAAACTTTCTAACTGTTCAGCAACATGATTAGAATTACCTTTATTGGCATCTATTGAAGCTACGAAAGGGACTACTTTATATTCCATACTCTTTTATTTAATGATTCATTCAAAGATAAAACCATTAAAATTCAACTCATTACGGTAAACCGTAACCCGACTCATTATTTTATTTGAGCCATAAAAAAAGCCCCCGAAGGAGCTAGAATGCGAAGAGTAAATGAGAGTATCCTAAAAGTGAAATTTTAAATAATTCCTAAATCCTTGGCTATAGCTACAAGATGTACCGTATTATTTGCTTTGAAATAAATTTTGAGTTTATTGATATGTTTTTCAATAGAACTTTTACTATTAGGGCTAATGCCTTCTTCTTTAAATACCGTTTCCATATTTTCTTGAGATATTCCTATGGAGAGATACTTGATTAACTGCACGTCATAATTATCAATTTCACTTGTAGTCTTATCTTGAAGCAGGTACAACAATTCAGGAGAAATGTTTTCTGGTTCATTCTTGTAGGTTTTTTGAATGGCTCTTTTTAGGTCGTATATTGTGTTTCTTCCTTTTATTACATAGCCATCTATAGTAAGCTCGTCAAATAATAATTTGATACGGTGTGCTCTGTCTTCAATCGAAAAAACAATTATTTTAATGTTAGGACACTGCTTTTTAACCGCAGCTATCAATTCTTCACCCGAATTGAGTTGGTTCAATTGGTGATCCGCTTTAAAGGACAAATCAGAAATAAGCAGTTGAAAAGGAGTACCGTCTAAATGCGCTTTTTTAACCTTTAACAAAGCTTCATCACAATATTTTGCATATTGAACTTCAAGAACATCAAGTTCATTTAGTATCTGGGCAGCACCCAAATCATTAAAATCAATATCATCCGCAATTAAAACTTTTGTAAACATATTTGTATATTATTTTGGAACTAAAATTTTAGCCTTGAAACCTTTATTGGTTTGAGAATCAAAAGTAAGGATTCCATTTACCGTCTGAATACGGTTTTCCGCATTCTGGAGACCATTTTTTAAAATTAGTTTCTCCGAAAAACCAACTCCATTATCTGAATAGTCAATTTTAAGAGTATTTTGTTCCATATCAAAACCAATGACCACAAAACTGGCTTGACTGTATTTTTTCATATTAACCATAAGTTCTTGTAATACTCTTTGTATGGCTATCTTTTTTTCTGTTTGAACTTTTGACCAATCTATTGGGTTACCATTTTTAATAATAACTTCGGTACTACTACTTTTATAGTTATTGAGCATTTGTTTTAAATTCTGTTCAAAACGTTCTCCTGTTTCTATAGGACTATTCGCTTTAGAAAAATTTCGTGTTCTAATATATATTTTATCAAGATTATCTAAAAGAGTTTCCTTTTTTATTGGATTCTGCAAATCTTGAGTTCCAGCAAAAGTCATGGCATAAAAAACATCATTAGCCAATTCATCATGGAGTTCTTTAGAAATTCGGGTTTCAGTAGTATAACTTACCTCTAAGCGTTCTCGTTTAGTTTTACTTTTGTAGTAATTGATTATAAATACAATCCCGCCAAGTAGTATAACAAATCCAAAAAAGAACAAGTACTTTTGGTTCTTTTGTGTTTCAAGTTGTAAAAGGGTTTCCGCCCTTTGTCCCTTATATTTGGTGCTCTCCAAAATGGCTTTTCTAGAATCATATCTAATTTTAGTAAATTGATTTTTAGCATTGTTCCGTACTTTTTTAATACTATCGTTTAGATTTATGAACAATATGGCGTAACCATTTACTCCTTTTTCTTGATTATGTGACATTAAAAATGCCAAGGCTTCCAATCGTTCATCAATACTTTGATGTTTCGTTGCTTCATCATAAGCATGTAGTGCATACCCTTTTGATTTTTGATAATCTTTATTTTGATAGTAATCGGCTAAATGCAAATAGCTTTCAATACTTCCATAGGAATCGTTAATTCTGGTTCTGATGGATAAAGCCTGATTCATTAATGCTAGTCCCTTTGGAATCTGATTGTCCTTATAATAAGCAAATCCTAAATTGTCAATAATTCTGGCTTTTTTATTCTGTAGTGTATCTAAAATAGCAGACTTTAAAAATGGCTCTAAAAGTACTATTGCTTTTCTGTACTTTTTTTGTTCCATATAAACTGTAGCAATATTATTGAGAACAGCCACTCTAGCTACGGAATCTTTTACCGTTTTTAAAATTGCGGTATAATAACGAACGGCATCATCGTAATTTTTTAGTTCTTTTGCTGCGATTCCAAATAAATTATTTGCCGCCACCTGATATTGTAAATCATTGTTTATGTATGGCAAAGCTTCGGTCAAAGTTTCTTCACTGCTGTAATAATCTCCATAGGTCTGTTGGATGTGTGCCATTCCAACTAGATTATAGGCGATGTAGGTACTGCTGCCCTCCTCTTTAAATAATTCTGTAGATTTTAAATAATAATAGAAAGCACTATCCAGTTTATTATCCCTACTAAAGGAATCACCTAATTCTGAATATTTCTGGGCTATTTTTTTTTTGGGGCTTTCTTGTTTTTTAGAAATATCAATACTTGTTTTTACACTCTTTTGACAAGATCCGATAGAAAGCAAAAACACTACAATAAAAAACGGGGAACGCAACATATAAAGTTTCTTTCCCCGAAATTAGTATTTAATTGCAAATTAATGCATCTTATTATGGTTTTTTTGGTGGTGTTATAATAATTACTTCATCGCCAGGGCCATCACTAGCCATAGGACTACTTGTATTAGACAAGGGACTAGTATAACTTTCGTTGAATTTCAGATCATTTTTTTGAACTCCAAAATCTTTTGCTTGAGGAGTTGTACTATCAATCGCATCCGCATCACATGATACCATAACTAAGCCCGATACTGCAATAGCAGCTGTAAAAAATATTTTTTTCATGATTTTAATTGTTAAAAATTTGACATAGGTTTGGCCGTTCGATATCTTTAATCGAATAATTATTAAGGGCCAAACCATTAAAATGAGAACAGTTTTTTTGGTTGCGGGAAGTAAAGTGAGCTAGTACGGAATCGTTTAATTATACTTCCCGGAATAAAAATTCTCTTCTGTATAGCCTCACTTTTATAGAAGTAGTTTTGTACATTTGTCCGTATCGCGAAATAGAACAAGAACTAATTCTGAAGCAAAGTAATGACGCTTCTGCAGTAAAATTGATCCGGAATTCCTATGATTCCCAGTAATACCGAGGATTCCTGAAAATTCCTAAAAATTCCTTTAAGCTTATGGTGAAAAATACTTTAGAAGATTATAAAGCAGCGGTTAAATTGAAGTATGAGATTGAAAAGGTTGGCACCCATTCCAGTTTTTTACTAAATCCTTCTCGTGCCAAATTGAGGAAATTGTGTGGCGAGTTATTTAAGAATAATGCTAACGCTGATGATTTAAAAAGCTTTTCTGCTTTTTTTCAATTTGATTTTGTTTTAAATTACTCCAATAAATTAAAAGACCAAACAGATAAATTCAGGCCTATTGAAACATTTTTTAAAGGAGAAACTGATTTAACTGATATTGAAGCAGTGAATATTGCAGCAATATTAGTCGATTTTAAGCTGCGGCCTTACCTGAAATTCTCAAGACAGGAGGCTTTTAAAAAAGAGAATATCCTCATTACTACTATTGAAAGTACAGATGCAGTCGATTTTTTTGAGGCATCTACGATTATTACAAACAATAGCATTAGTCCCGTCCAATCAATGCAACCATCATCCTTGGAAAAGAAAGATTTAAGTATTTTTCAAAAAAGGCTATTTATTCCTGGACTGATAGTAGTTACAATGTTGTGTGGTTTTGGGTACGTTTTTTTGCCCAAAAAAGAGTGCATGCAATGGCAAAAAGACCATTTTGAAGCAGTTGTTTGTGAAACTAAAGCAAATGGTATAGTAAACTTGTATTCAACGATGCCTCTAAATAAAAATATGCTGAATTTTAGAAAAATTGAAATTTGTGATACCACAACTTTTTTTAAACATGATAAACCAATATTGTGGTATTGTAAAACTGGAGATCATTTGGATTTTTTTAATGGACCAGGTTTAAATCCTGAAAATGAAAAACCTTTAAAACCGATTACACAATATATGATTGATAAATATATTAAGTAAACCCGATAGTGCTGATTTTGTAGTCCGTGCAAGTTCGCGATAGGAAAATGCTTGCGATGATTTTTGGGATAAAAATATTCAGGCTTGAAATCGAAGATTCATGAATACCAAAAAAAGATAATAACCCATGAATATATTTTTTTACTTTTTTCATCAAGACAAATCGAAGATTAAGCGAACACCACTTATAATAAAAGTTAAGTGAGCTAAAAAAGTAAAATTTTATTCATAGACAAAATAGCAATCGCGACAATAAAAGTACTTCCTCAACTCGCCCTTATATTTATATATCAGAAAATCACGGTAAGAATTTCAGCGCCGGCCGAAGGGAGTGACCCCCGAGCCGAGTGTGAAACACGAGCGGCTGGGGTCGCGATAGGAAAATGCGTCCGATGATTTTTGGGATAAAAATATTCAGGCTTGATTTTTTGTTTCTTTTGTATCAAGACAAAAGAAAAGAATCTCTTAATCAACAAAAAAGCAATGGCAACACTACTCTTATAATAATGTTATCACTAGGAATTGCATTCCTTGTCTACTACTGTTTATTTTAAAACTACTTAAGTAAGTATTATAGACCCCAGCTAGCTTGAGCATTAAGTAACACAGGCGCTAGCGCGATGCGTCCCGCTCGTGCACACAAGCCGAGTATTTACAGTAATAAAAAAACAAAAAAGTAACCTCTTAACTGGGTTGCTTTTTTGTTTTACGGGATACCTATTAGGGCTTTTAGTTGTCGAAAACGGCATTTAAAATTGGTTTAACCTCTTTAAAAACCTTTTTAACTGGATAAAAAATTCAAACACAGCCATTTTAAACCTAACGGATAACACTGAAATTATTCCTAAAAAGTACACATCAATTTCAAAAAGAATAAAAATATTGCCGATATTGTAGTCTTAAAAAAGGCATTAAAATCTTTATCAACCTATAAATTAAGAACATCCCGATTTTTAATCGGGACGGTCGAAGGTTCGAATTCTTCTGCTTTTACAAATAAAAAAATATGAGATACGTTTTAGCATTTTTTCTGCCATGGTTATCCTTGATATTACAAGGTAAAATAGGTTCGGGTATTATTTGTTTAATTTTACAAATCACAATTATAGGCTGGATTCCTGCTTGTATATGGGCTTTTACGGCTTTGAACAGGATGTATGCCGATAGAAGAACAGCTACGATTATCACGGAAATGAGAAAAGCAAATTAAATCTAAACTCTTCAAGGCAGTTAACCGCTCAGCATCCCTCAGCTCTTCGAGGTCTCCCGACCTCGATCCATTGCCAGTTATCCCAAACCTGATGGCGTGGCATTCTACCCGCTCCGAAATTAAGTACACTTTGCGAGGATGAAGGATAATTCTTTTAATGATACCACATTAGTAGCTCACTATAGAGTTTTACAAATGCCAAATTGAATTCTAATAACATCAGTTCGGAGCGGGAAGATTTTCTTAAGAGCTAATTTCAAGCTTATATCCTTTACCGCGTATAACAACAATTTTGATATTAGGATCAAATTCCAATTTTTTTCTAAGTTTTGATATGAACATATCCAGACTGCGCCCCACAATAACACCTTCATCTTCCCATATCTCTTTTTGCAGTCGGCTTCTCTCTATGGTCTCGTTGGGAGATAATGCGAAAATGAGCAATATACGGGTTTCCGTTCCGGTCAGGTCTATTGTTTTTCCGTTTATCATCAGATTCCGATTCTTCGCATCGAACAACACCGAGCCCAAAGTGAACATACTAGTATACTGACCGTCAGGTAAAGTTTTCCGCAGCTTAACAGATCTCAAAAAAATAAAACCAACAAATGCTAAAAATGACAGACCGCCCAAAAAATATTCATTCTTTGCTGTAGTCATACCATTGGGTTTGAATTTAATGTTGATCATGTAACATGCGCTGGGTTGCCTTCTTCCTATACAGGCTACAATTTCATCTTTCTTATTTTTTGATATAGCATATCCATAAGCTACACTGGAGTTGCCACAGTTCAGAACATTAACAACATAATCACTTGCGAGGGGGTCTTTGGCCAACAAACGCTGAGTAGTATTCATTAGGGAGTCCGGTTGAAAAGTTAGGTCATTCTCAAACGTGATCTGGTACTCATTTTCAGCAATCTTTTTTACAGGAAGAACTCTTGAAGTACTGTCGCCCGATTGTAAAAGTAGTTCATGTCCGATCCTGCGGAGTAAAACTTCCCTTCTTGCGATAGCAAAGTCGTCACTATCCTCCATACTGAAAGCCACACAGATTACAGAGATAAATAAGAGTAGTATCAACCCGAACAGGTATTTGCGTTTTCCGGAGAGGAGATTTCGACTATGATGCATAGTGTCAAGTTTTTATTTACAAAGTTTACATTTTTATTTACAATTCAAATCTCTCAAGCCGAAAAATATCAAAGTAATTTCGCTGAATCAATTAGATAAGATATGAAATCGCCACTAACAACACGTTTGTGCAACAAACACCAATAAGTAAAGGGCGATACCATATATGACCGCTAATAAATAAATTTTACATATATGAAAAATAAAAGAAATGTTTTGTACAGCCTGATTATCATGCTGGCAGGAGTAGTCAATTTTGCCGTACAGGCCCAACAAAAAAATGGTGCTCAGGATGCCGTTGAAACCAAAGACGTATCCACTTCTCAAGGACCCAACGGCATCGTTCGTACAATCAAGCAAGATAGAAAGGGCAATATTTGGATTACTTCATGGGAGGGTGTTTTTAAATATGATGGAAAATCTTTTACTAATATCACCAGTAAAGTAAGTTCGGCCCGCTTCTTTTCTGTTTTAGAAGATAGAAAAGGAAATTTTTGGTTCGCTACTATTGGCTCAGGTGTTTACTATTACGATGGGAAATCCTTTCAAAATTTCACAACCAAGGATGGGCTTGCGAATGATCGGGTTACTAATATTTATGAAGATAAAACCGGTACTATTTGGTTCGGCACTGAAGGGGGAACAAGCCGTTACGATGGGAAATCCTTTCGAAATTTAAAAATGAACGAAGCCCCTCCCGTTACTGAGGCTGATTCTGTCCATATTTCAGTTTACCAAAATCCGCTTCCAGAAGATCATTGGATGCATAATGATGTTAATGCTATCATTGAAGACAAAACAGGAAAATTTTGGTTTGGCACAAGGGGCAATGCCACTATTTATGATGGAAAGACATTTACCACAATAACCAATAACGGCAAACCTTTTAGGAATGTGCGTTCGATAATTAAAGATAAAAAAGGAAATATCTGGCTTGGTGGAAATGATGGCCTTTGGCGCTATGACGGAAAAACATTTACCAATTTTACTCAGAAGTTTGTTGGTTATATCTATGAAGATAAAAAGAGCAATATTTGGACGAGTTCAGAAAGGGATAGCAGCCAATCTTGGGCAATTTCCCGGTATGACGGAAAGTCCTTGTCAAATAAAAAGCCAACGGTAACCGAAATAACAAATAAACCAATGATCTTCGGGATTTTAGAAGATGACAAAGGAAATATTTGGTTTGGCGCATTAGATGGAGTGTATCGTTATGATGGAAAGACCATCACGGACTTTAAAAGTGCAGCCGGTCAGAAATAATGTGTATAGCTAATTTAAAAATCATTTGTCAATTATTATTAATCAATATAATTTCTGTAGTATGAACAACAAGATATCAATCACTTACTTAATTTTAATTATTGCTCCTTTCTTCTTCGGTTGCCGTGGGCCTGTAAAAGAGGAAAATAAAAACAATGCATTGGCAAGTTACTTATCCTTACATTTTGGGAATGAAAAATATTTTATAATAGATACGAAGGAAAGTGTTGTAACATGGAAAGGTGCTATGCTAATTGGTTCAAACAGTCACACAGGGTATGTCTATATATCGAAAGGAGAATTAATGATTGACAACGGCCAACTTGTGGGTGGTACAGCTGAAGTCGACATGAATACAATTGAAGATGAAACCCATGGGAGTGATAATGGACTTGTTAAGCACTTAAAAGATCCTGATTTTTTTGATGTTAAGAAATTTCCTATTTCTACAATCGCAATTACCAAGGTTGCATCGATAAATGGTGAGAATAAAAAAGTTACCGGGAATCTAACGATTAAAGCTATGACACACCCAGTTACTTTTCCGGCCAAAATAGAAGTTAAGGACGGAATTGTCAAAATGAATGGTAAGCTGGTCATTGATCGAACAAAATGGGATGTCCGTTATAAATCAGGAAAGTTCTATGATCTTTTAGCTGATCAAACTATGTCGGATTCCATTGAATTCCATATTAAGATTGTAGCAAAAAAATAACATCTGAATCTGCATTTAGGTTAATTGAAATTCTGAAGTAATTAAATAGAACATGATCAAATATATAGACAAATATGCTTTGTTCCTGATGGTTGTTTTTTGCACTTCCTGTGGACAAAACCAAACAAACGTACCAAAAGATAATATCAAGTCCGAAACCAAAGACACAGTCACTTCCTACGGGCCTAACACAATGGTCCGGAATGTAAAGCAAGATAGAAACGGAAACATTTTGATTGCTTCCTACAAAGCCCGCGCTCCGCAAAGTCTCATGACTTTGCGCTTTTTTTTAAATTCTTAAAAGACCTAAACGCAATAAAAGTCTCCTGACTTTTTCGTGAATTTCCTTCTAAGTCCCCGCCCTTATAGTTACCATCCCAGAAAATCACGGTAAGGATTTTAGCGTTGGCCGCAGGGAGTGACCCCGGAGCCGAGTGTGAAACACGAGCGGCTGGGGTCGCGATAGGAAAATTTGTCCGATGATTTTTGGTGTAAAAATATTCAGGCTTGATTTTTTTGTTACTTTTTTCATCAAGGAAAAAAGTAAAGATTTTCTTCAAGCAACAATCAGTAGTGGCAATAAACCTATAATTACACCCTCTTCAGACCGCCCTTATAGTTGCCAGACCAGAAAATCACGGTAAGGATTTTAGCGTTGGCCGCAGGGAGTGACCCCCGAGCCGAGTGTGAAACACGAGCGGCTGGGGTCGCGATAGGAAAATGCGTCCGATGATTTTTGGTGTAAAAATATTCAGGCTTGAAATCGAAGATTCATGAATACCAAAAAACAATAATAAACCATGAATATTTTTTGTTTCTTTTGCATCAAGGCAAAAGAAAAAATGTCCTTCATAAATAAAAATAGCAATAGCAACCCGATGATGTGGAACTGCATACCATGAATACTACTGTTTATTTTAAAACTACTTAAGTGAGTATCATAGACGCAAAAAAAATAACCACTATGCAATTCGGGAATTTCACTATTCAATTCGAGAATCGAACACCACACCATTTGCAACCCAAGCAACCATCAAATAGATTTGCCCCACGATTCAAGTACTGAATCGGTCAAATTGTAAATCTAAAACTGTCCTAATGAAATTGTTTGCTGAATCGTTGATGTCCGAATTAGAACATCAATTAAAATTGATCCATCTGGAAACAGAAAATCCGATACAATCGGCTGAGCAGGCAATAAAGAATAGCGTTGCAGTCTTAGAGAAACTAAAAACCTTTTTCATAAAATATAAAAGGCTAAACAAAACAGAGGAAATAGAATTCTTCCGGGACATCAAGCCAAAGTTTACGGCTAAACTAATTTACTATAACGAAATCTATACTATTGAAACCAACAAGCCATTGGGTTCCCAAAAAACAATAGGCAAATATTATAAAGCACAACTCAATAAATTAAAAGTCTTTTTTGAGAAGAACAAGGAGTTTTACCATTACTACCGCACCGCTAATAATTACCTCGATAATAAATATTTTATAAGGGCAAAATATGACCTTAAACTAATGCTTGACAGTTATTATTTTCAGGCTGACCATCGCTTCACTACCTCGCATGACTATAAAGTGGCTCGCATACTAGCCAACGATGAGATAAAAAATTTTCTGGAAGAGCAAATAGCAAAATTAAAGCGAAAGACAATAACAATACAATCACCTTCCCCACTCTCTAAAGGCCCGAAATGGACAGGATCAAAAGTAGAACTGATCGAGTTGATTTATGCTCTCCATACAGAAGGTGTTTTTAATAACGGAGCCTCAAGACTAAAAGAAGTAACAACCTTTTTCGAGATAGCCTTTAATATTGATTTGGGACAGTTCAACAGGGTCTTTCTGGAAATCCGAAACAGAAAATCCGAGAGGACAAAATTTCTGAATACACTCAAGAGCAAACTCATAATCCGTATGGATGAAGCAGATGAAAATTAAAAAAGGTTGCTCAAAATGAGCAACCTTTTTAGAATTGACTGTACAAACTGTCTATCATAAAACTGAAATCCAGTCCCTACTCGGTACCCAAACGGGTGATAAGCTTTTTCCAGTCTGGGTCAATAATCTTATCTGCTTCCGTAGTCGAATAAGTCGTAATACTATCCGGCACATGATGAGCCTCAAATAACGTATTAGGAATACGCTCGGTTGAGGCATAGGGATCCTCACTATTGGCGCGTACTACATCTTCTTTTCTGGAATTATAATAAGGACTCTCATTCTTCGCATCTACCTTGTCTAAAGTATCATCTGATACAAAAGCAGAATCGGTAGTACAGGAATTAAGTGTAAACAAAAAGGACAAGCAAATTAAAGTGCTAAAACCTGGATAGAATTTTTTCATTTTGGTTAATGTTTTTAAATGTTACTGATTACTTTTTTTCATCAGTTCATTTCTCCCGGGGTAATCTGAACAATGTTGGTGTTGGTTTTACTCATAACAAAACCGTTTGAATTCAGGGCAAAACTAGTGGGACGTTTCCTCCTCGGCAAGCCAACAACTGTTCAATTCGGGAATCTACCATACGCAATTCCCGAATTGAACACAGAACATTTTTAGATAAACAACAACCATCCAGCGACTTATACGCATAAAGACAGAAAAGCCATTTGTTGAGGTAATTCTTGCATCTATTAATTTATTTTAGCTACATTTATTTCACCATAACAGAGTCTTAAACACATTAATGATGAACTTTCTATTTAGAAAGCCCCCAATCTTTTAGATATATGACGAAAAAATACTTACTTATACTATGGGTATGCCTGTGTCATAATGCCTATGCACAACATAATAATTTTGTAATTCCGGACAGTCTTTCAGCTAAAAACTATGAATATTTTAGCAACAACATACGATATGAGGAAAAAGATAGCATCAAAGAAAGGCTGTATGCACAATCATGGTTAGCTAAAGCAAAACGGGAGAAAAACTTCGGTCAAATGACGCAGTCCTATAAAGCTTTAATTTATACAAGCGATAATAAGCTACAATTAATATATGCCGATAGTATGCTGACAGCAGCGAAACGGACAGCCGACATGGAATTAATTGGATCGGGCTACATGACAAAAGGGATTGTACAATTCGATCGTAAAGAACACATGAATGCCCTCGACAGCTACCTGATAGCAGACGAATACATTTCAAAGACAAACAACCACTACCTAATATATAAAGTAAAATATGTTATTGCTCAGATCAAATATTACCTTGGATTTTACGATGAGGCAACAGCATTATTTCAAGAATGTGTCAACTATTTCAAGGAAAAAAATGACCGTGCCTATCTGAATTCACTTCACTCTTTAGGGCTTTGTTACAACCGCATCGGTAAATATAAGCTGTGCAGCCAGATCAATCAGACGGGGTTGAAAGAGGGACTGCGCTTTAAAAATTTAGAAATGGAGCCCTACTTCATCCATTCCGAAGGGGTAAACCAGTATTTCAAACACAATTATACTGACGCAATAAAGAAATTGACAAAGGCATTGCCTGCAGTGAAAGATAATAATGACTTTACAAACGAAACGACGGCCTATTTTTACATCGGTAAAAGCTACTGGGCCCAAAAGTTGCAGGCAAAGGCATTGCCCTACTTAAAAAAGATAGATGAAGCTTTCCAAAAACAAAAGTATATCCGTCCTGATTTACGGGAAGCCTATGAAATATTAATTGATTATTATCAGCAACGAAACGACAAAGAATTAGAGTTATATTATGTCACAGCCCTTTTAGAAGTAGACCAGGTGCTGCTTAAGGATTACAAATACCTTTCAGGGAAAATACACAAAGAATACGATACAAAAAAATTACTTCAAAGGCAAAGAAACATTGAACAATACTGGACAGTTGTAGTCTGCATTACAATTACCATAATGACAGTAATCATAGCGGTACTGGTGCACAGACACTATAAAAATAAAAGATTATTTGAAGAGTTGATGAATCGCAAACCCGAAACGGCCCAATCATTGGTTTCAAACAATACCAGTAAAGAAACCGAACTCGATATCAATCCCGAAGTGATTGCCGCAATTCTAAAAAATCTGGAAAAATTTGAGCGCAATAAAAAATACCTTGAAAAAGACATGACTTTGGCAAAAATGGCTGCATTATTAAACACCAATATGAAATACGCTTCAAAAATTATAGCACGATATCGTGACAAAGGAACCGTTGACTATATCAGCAATTTAAAGATTGACCATATTATAGAATTACTAAAAAACGAAAACAAATACCGCAATTACACCAACAAGGCATTAGGTGAAGAATCCGGTTTCGGTTCCACCCAAAACTTTACACGGGCATTCAATAACCGAACAGGCCTCTCTCCCACCTACTTCATCAATAAATTAAGAAGTCAACAACATTCATAATAATAATAACCCGTTGGGTGTAATTCCACATATTTTCAGCTAAAATTGACTCCTTCAGCTAACGGAAGAGAGTAAAAATTTGAGCAAAAATTTCAAAAATGAATCAACTGCGAATAATTGATTTTAAAATATTAAAAAAAACGTTAGTTAGAATTATTCAAAACGTCAGTTCGAGTGTTTTTTGTGGAGTAAAACGGAACAAAAAATGTATCGAGAACCGTTTTTAATTCAAAATTTTCTTGTTCTCGATACAATTTTCTAACGAAAATCACTCGAACTGACGAAAATTATAATTAAAAACTAATTACACCCAACGGGTTAATAATAATAATACATCATCTGAGAAGCCCTTAAAGTTGCAATACCAAAAAATCACGGTAAAAATTTTAGCCTTGGCCGCAGGGAATAATTCCGGAACAGTTTTGCACAGTAAAATGAAGCAAAATCAAACTAAGTTCCGTCTTCAACCCGCCCTTATCTTTTTATACCAAAAAATCACGGTAAGAATTTAAGCGTTGGCCGAAGGGAGTGACCCCGGAACCGACTGAGTACTAAAAACTGTTTTGAACAGTAAAACGAAGCACAATAGAACTAAATTTTCACTCTTAGGCTCGCCCTTAAATAAAAAGCATAGAAAAACAACGAAGAAGTGAAGTGGCAGCACTCCGCGAGTTGAGTCCGCAGGACGAACGGCTCGGGGTGCGGAACGGAACTTTGAGGTAGTTTTCAAGTTTTTCATTTTCAGGCTTGATTTTTTTGTTACTTTTTTCATCAAGGAAAAAAGTAAAGATTTTCTTGATAGACAAAAATAGAATAACAGCAGTAAACGTACAATTATACCCTTTTCAGGCCGCCCTTATGGTTGCCATACCAAAAAATCACGGTAAGAATTTAAGCGTTGGCCGAAGGGAGTGACCCCCGAGTCGAGTGTGAAACACGAGCGGCTGGGGTCTCGATAGGAAAATGCGTCCGATGATTTTTGGGATAAAAATATTCAGGCTTGAAATCGAAGATTCATGAATACCAAAAAACAATAATAACCCATGAATATTTTTTTGTTACTTTTTTCATCAAGACAAATCGAAGATTCAGCGAACACCACTTATAATAAAAGTTAAGTGAGCTAAAAAAGTAAATATTTTCTTCAAATAAAAAATCAGTACTAACATAACCTTTCTTCCTCTACACTCCCTTATAGTTGCCATACCAGAAAATCTGGTAAGGATTTTAGTCTTGGCCGCAGGCAGTGATCCCGGAACCGACAGCGTACTGAAAACTGTTTTACAATGTAAAACGAAGCAAAATCAAAATAAGTTCCGCCTTCAACTCGCCCTTATCTTTTTATACCAAAAAATCACGGTAAGAATTTAAGCGTTGGCCGAAGGGAGTGACCCCCGAGTCGAGTGTGAAACACGAGCGGCTGGGGTCTCGATAGGAAAATTTGTCCGATGATTTTTGGCATAAAAATATTCAGGCTTGATTTTTTGTTTCTTTTGTATCAAGACAAAAGAAAAGAATCTCTTAATAAACAAAAAAAGTGTAGCGACAGTACAGGCTTTATTTTTTATTTTTTTTGAAATCAGAGATTCACGAACTCCAATAAATTATTAACTCGTGAGTAATCAAGACAAAAGAAAAATCATTCTCATAATCCATAAAAGAATCAGTGGTAGCAAGAGAAGCATAATTTTTTGCTACTTTTCTCATCCAGAAAAAAAGTAAAGATTTAATAAACAGAACTCAATAACCACAACCAATTCAAAATAAAAACTCATTTTTTCTTTCACAACTTGTGAACCACTTGTGATATAAAAACAACCAATACCAACAATTTTGCACCATAACAATATAAAACGAAACTTATGGCAATCGAAATCCTCACCAAAGCAGACCTCTATGAATTCCGTAAATCTCTTTTAGAAGATATTAGAGAAATACTTAAAGGCACAAACGAGCAAACCAAAAAATGGCTAAAATCAACCGAAGTCAGGAAATTACTCAACATTTCTCTTGGAACACTTCAAAACCTCCGTATCAACGGAACACTTTCCTATACCAAAATCGGCGGCATTATTTATTATGCGGATCAAGACATCGATAAATTACTGGAAAAGAACAAAGTAAGTGCTTCCCCAAACCTATTCAAATAATAATCGAACCTAACCTTCTCGACGAACGTCACTTCGAGGCATAATTTTTATTCTAAAAAAAGCAATATAAAATGACATTCATTGTGTCACCCTGAGCGCAGTCGAAGGGCTACGTAATAAAAAACGTCAATGGTAGTGATTTTTAAGTTTTTCACTTAAAAATTGTATCGAGAAGCTTTTCGAAATGATAACCTCATTAAGTAAACCAATGAACTACACAAAACACCTCACCGGTTTCTTCGACCGCACAATCCAAGACCGAAACCTCAATCCTACTCATATCAGTCTATACATTGCATTATTCCAACATTGGAATATAAACCATTTTCAAAACCCAATAAGCATAACAAGAGAAGAAGTGATGCGCATCAGTAAAATTTGTTCCACAGCAACGTATCACAAGTGTATGAGAGAGTTAAATGAAAAAGGATACATCAAATACGAGCCTTCATTCAATCCATTCAAAGGCAGCATGGTAATCCTTTTTAATTTTTCAGAAAACCAAAACCCGTTCAAAAAAGAGTAAAAAAAGAAAAAGATTCTCTTCACATACAAAATAATAATAATAATAATAATAATCCCAGTAAACGTTCATTTAAATCCTCTTCGCATCGCCCTTAAATAAAAAGCATAGAAGAACAACGAAGAAGTAAAGTGGCAGCACTCCGCGAGTTGAGTCCGCAGGACGAACGGCTCGGGGTGCGGAACGGCACTTCAAGGTAGTTTTCAAGCTTTTTATTTTCAGGCTTGAAATCGAAGATTCATGAATACCAAAAAACAATAATAACCCATGAATATTTTTTTGTTACTTTTTTCATCAAGACAAATCGAAGATTCAGCGAACACCACTTATAATAAAAGTTAAGTGAGCTAAAAAAGTAAAGATTTTATTCAAGTAAAAAATCAGTACTAACAATAAATTATTAATGCGAATCAAGGGTTGAAAGTCTTTTTTTGTGCCGTTAGATAATTTGCGAGAGCAAATGCCTATAGGTAGTAATTAGGTTTAAAATTAGTTAGCATGCCGTAGGTGCGCAACAAAACGATAAATGTTGCGTACCTACGGCACGCTAAATTCGTTCCAATTCATATTTTCTACCAAGATTTAGTGCCTAACGGCACATCCCAACACTTGATTCGCATTATTAACTCGTCAGTAATCAAGACAAATCGAAGATTCAGCGAACACCACTTATAATAAAAGTTAAGTGAGCTAAAAGAAAAGAGTAACCATTCTAAAAAAGAAAAGCCCATTCCTTTCGGTTTGGGCCTTAACTTGGTTTAACTCTTGGTTTCAAAACCAAAAAAAACTACTTCTTGTGCTTCTTAAGTATAAATTTAAGCGCCATAGATATTCCAAAACTGACTATAGCTCCAATAGCAGCCAATAAAACAGTTTTCAGAACATCTTCCGAAGCTAAATTCGGCACAACACTCAAAAACGTACCACCTGCAGTACCCATAAGGGTAGGATTACTCGTCATCATCCTGTACATGATAAGGGTTTTCCTCATAGGAAGTCGTAAGCTGACTTACTGCCGACAATACACCTCCAACAACTGCCATATACCCGCCAATCGAGCCGATGATAACAGGCAAAGCAATCGGGGCAGTTAAAATAGTTCCGCCAACTGCTGCCAATGCCAATCCGATATTGCGAAGCACTTTAAAAAATTTTGGACTGGGAGCTTTTACTCTTTTTACTATATTCATAATATTTGATTTTTATTCCCTGTCATCCTGAGCGGAGTCGAAGGATTAAGATTGAACAATTAATAAAACGCTTTCTTTTTGTTCCAAAGCTTTGTAAACTAAATTTTTTAATCTAACAAAAGCTTGTTTAGATTGAAGACCAAAACCAGGTCCTGAAAGTTTCGTTACAGGAGCAATACAGCCGTTCAATTCTTTCAAAGCATTATTAGCAGGATGCAACAGAATAAAACTTCTGTTTGTTACATCAACCAACTCTATATGCCATTGAAATTTACGACTATAACGCTTCTTCAATAAATAGTTCCCTTCCGGAATACACGAAATCCTTTTCTCATTATGATTCCAAGGCAGTTCGATAGTGTTACAGATCAATTTGGTCTCATACGTTAGTTTTCCGTTAGTTCCGTCAGGGAAATAAGTTCTCGATAATTGCAATGTCATCTTACAATCCGCTAACTTGTACCAAGGCTAATGGATTGTAGGATCCGTTTTTCAAAGGATACATTCTACCATTTACCCCTTGATAAAATTCAACTCCTAGAGCTAAAAACAAAGGCTTTGTACTGTTAGGAGTTACCGCATTCAAATGATTGATCGCTACAGTTGGAGTCATATCCCAAGGTAGAACTGCTGTTTCTGAATTCGATGAAACGAATGTCTCTGCTTCAAAATCAATTTCAGCCCCACCTGATATAATTTTAAAATGGGTGGTTCCACTTGGAGCTGAAATCATAGTAGCAGGAATAAACGATGCTAAATCAACCGAAATTTCACCCGAAACCCTGTCAATTGTTCCAGTAAAAGGAGCAAATAGAGTTGTTCCTAATTTCCCGGTAATGTTAAAATCAAAACCGTTAAGCAATTCAGCTTCTCCGTCAATTACGTTTCTAAGACCTCGTTCATTGACCAAATCAGCTTGAATAACTTTAACCATCAATTGGGTAAGTCGGCTCACCATTCTGCTATCTGAAGAATTCAGCAATAAAGTCCGCAATGCCATACGCAAAGTTTTACCGGCCTTACCGGCTCTCCCAAATTCGGAACCGTTCTCTCGTGTTCTCTGAAAAGCAGGATCATTGGCAATTCTCTTGGCATCAATGCCGCCTTTCTCACGGGCAATATACCCATCCTTACTTTTGTAAAAAGTAATATCCCCGATAGTACCTTTCAATTTTATTATGCCTTTCTGTTTTGCCATAATCGTTAAAATTTAAGTTTAAAATTAATTTTACTACTCATTCATCCTGAATATTCGTTGCAACTAAATCTGGAATGATTGCAACAAAGATTTCATCATTTAAAGCACATTTCAAAAGGCGATGGTAAAAAACGGTAGTAAAAAGCCTATAATTACCTCTTTTAGTCACTTAGTGACAAAGTAATTTTGCTATATTTGTTAGTGTGATTCAGCTCAGCAAAGCCGTATCATAAGCATGGATAATGTATTAAAAAACAAAAGTGTGATATCAGGAAACGTCAGGGTATGTATTTATCCAAAAGATGTGCAGCGTATTACCGGTAAAACATACAGACAGGCAAGGTTGTATTTAAACAAGATTAAAGACAACTTGAGTAAAGAACCACATCAATTAATTTCCATAGAGGAATTTTGTAGTTATTCTGGCCTTCAGATCGAACATGTTTTACGCTGTATAATCGGATAGGATGTAAGGAATTAAAAAACCTGTCACGCTTCTATAATCAATTCATACATGTTCAGCGGGCTGTTCAAATAATAGGGCAAGCTGTTGAGTAATTAAATAAAAAAGCACCCGTTTTAGGCGGATGCTTCTTAGTTAAAATTAGTTTTAAAACTATCTGGAAGAAATCACTTTTTTAATGCTGCTTCCGCGATTAGTAGTCACTTTTACAACATACACTTGGTCTCTTCCTCTATTCAATTTAAGGTCAAGCGTTACTTCTTTATTCAAATAACTATTGGTATCAGTTTTCGAAAGAACCGAAATACCTTGTGAATCAAACACCTCGATTTTTACATCCGATTTGTAGTCAAAATTATATTTAATGGTAAGCTGATCTTTGAAAGGAACAGGGTACGTAGTAAAACCTGCGGTTTCAGCTTTGGCTTCTATTGGCGCAACGGCTTCAGTAGTTTTAGCAGCTGGTGAGGGTGCTGCACAAGTAGCAGTTGCACTACTGCAATTAGCTGGTGATGAAGTACAATTAGCCGGACTAGTAGCTGTAACACTTGGATTAGAACCTGCCGCAAGATTGCTAAATATAACTGGTACATTTACCGCTGCCGTAATTCCTGGATTAACACCATTTAATTTATAAGTGTATCCAAGAATAGGATTACACACCTCGATACTTCCAGTTGTTGTTGCTCCGCAAAGTGATGCTGTTGGCTGGGTTATTTTTAATTGTGGTGCTGATGGCGTTGCAGGTTGTTGATTCACAATTACATCGTCACCAGGTGTACTACATGTCCCAATAGAAGCAATAAATTGATAAGTTCCCGGGGATACTGAACTGAAGACACCATTAACAGCTGTATATTTTAAAACACCCGCTTGCTTAAGTTCATAAGTGACACCAGCCGTAGGCGATGTTATGGTAACAGTTCCCGTAGCAGTAGTACAGGTCGGTTGGGTTACCGTAGCCGCTGGCTTAGCTATTGGAGTCGGTCCTCCAACAGTTATAGGTTTGATAATACTACAGCCAGTAGGAAGAGTAGCATCGGTTATGGTAACATTGTAATCACCTGCAGCAAGACCGGTAAAAGTTGTTGATCCACCGGCAGCAACGGGAACGGGGGTGCCATTTCCTAATTTGACGCTGTAAGGCGGTTTGCCACCAAATGGAGCCACAGTAATGGAACCACCAGCGGTACAAGTTGCATTTTCAGAAGTAACAGTTCCGTTAACCCCTGCATTAATTTCTATGAAAGGTAATGTCCCACATTTCGGAGCAATTTTACTTGATTCCAAAGGGCATGATGCATTATCAGCAGCTGAAGTCCATGCTAAAAACAAATTAGTAATAATCAATCTTTGTCCACATGTATATGTAATTTGATTAAAATCCAAATCTGTTATGGTATTAGGAGGAACTGCGGATGTATTACCAGGAAGAGGAGTACTATTACATCCACTTATTGGCTGAGAAGAAGCTAATGTATTGCCATTATATCGCTCTAAAGTTCCCCAGAAAGCAAAAGACGTTCTGTTTGATCCTGTCGTATTGTTAATAGATAATGTCAGTGTTCTCGTCACCGTAGTGCCTGTAGTACATGAATTACATGCATCTCCACCAGTCAGCTTTGCTTCAACTAATTGTAAATCTTTGGAAGTACATCTCTTTGCATCGGGAAGATTAACTTGTGCAAATGCAGTATAAAAACCAAAGAAACACAATATAGAAAGCAGCGACCCTCGAGTTATTTTAAGTAGTCCATCTCTAGAATCTGAGGTTCTACCTTTAAATTTTAAAGAACTTAATGTAGACATTTTGTTTTTCGGTGGGAAGCAACACATTATTTTGCTTGATAAAACTTCGAAAAACGCCAGAAGTGTATTATTTTCCATGATAATAAAATTTTAATACCATAAATTATTAAAAAGCAGGAAACTAGCGGACTTGGGAAATAAAATCTTAAAGAAAAACATAACATCTTCATAAACAAATTTATGAAGCACACCATCATCAAAAGGATATTTTGTATGGGGAACTAAATCCTTTTATCGACCAAAAAGTCATTTTATAAAACAACTTTAAATTCAATAAAAAAAGAGAAATAAACCTCGAAAGCAAAAACTTTAGAGGTTTAATCTTATACTCTAATCCGTTTTATTTTTTGGATCAGATGATTATTTACAACCTATCTGGAAGAAATTACTTTTTTAGTACTGCTTTCTCTATCAGTAGTCAGTTTCACAACATACACTTGATCTCTTCCTCTATTCAATTTGAGGTCTAACGCAATTTCTTTGTTCAAATAACTATTGGCATCCGTTTTAGAAAGCACCAAATTACCCTGTCCATCAAACACTTCAATTTTTACTTTAGAAGCATAATCAAAATTATATCTAATGGTAAGCTGGTCTTTGAAAGGAACAGGATAGGCCTCAAAAACTACTTTTTCAGTTGTTGCTTCGGTTGGAGCAACGGCTTTAGCAGTTTTATTCTCATCTATAACTGGACAAGGTGTTGCATCACAATCGGAATCATCACATGATGCTTTATCTGAAGTACAATCCCCTAGTTTAACTTTTATACCAGTTACAGCACCGGCAGCTAAACCGCTGAAAACTGTACCTGACTGCCAGGTAGTTCCATCATCGATACTGTATTCATAACCTTCTCCACAAGGAGTATTTATGATAACACTTCCCGTTGCTGATGTTGCGTCACAAAGGCTGGAGGGTTGCACTAGGCAAAAAGTGGGCGGATCTATTCCGTCTGGCGTTCCAACGTCTCCCTCTTTGGTAGTGGTACATCCTGCGCTATCAGTTATGAGTACTGAGTACGTACCAGATACTAAACCGGTAAGATCTTGATCATCTGATTGTCCAGCTGGAATAGCACCTCCATCAGAAGCTGACCATGAATAGGTATAAGGGGCTGCTGGAGCGGCGAATGGAATACCGCCGAATGGAGTCAAATCGATAGAACCCAGTTCGGAACACGTTGCATCGGTAACAGCTAAGGTACCATTTACACCTGTATTTATTTGTATTGAAGGTAATGTTCCGCATTTAGGATTAATCTTGGCAGAATTGATTGTAGCACAAGTGCTTTTAGGAGAGGCATCTGTCCATGCTAAATAGAGATTAATCAACCTTAAGGAATCTCCGCATAGATATGTAATCGTTCCAAAGTTACCCCCGGTATAAACAGCAGGCAACGGTCCTGTTGGAGGGATGGGATTAGCATCCGAACAACGGCTTATTTCTGTAGTTTCTATTGATCCATCTGCATGCGTTATCTCCAATGTACCCCAAAACGCAAAGGCCGTTCTATTGGATCCGGTTTTGTTATTAATACCAAGGGTCAGTGTTTTCGTTAAACTGTCTCCAAGTTCACATGAGGTACATGCACCACCATTTGTAAGCGTGGCACTTACCAATTCCAAATCTTTAGAAGTACATCTTTCTTGAGGAGGAAATGTCGGTGTTGTTTGTGCAACTATTGTTGAAAAACCAAAGAAACAAACTATAGAAAGCAACGAAATTCGAGTTATTTTACCCAATACATCTCGAGAATCAATTGAGGTTCTTCCTTTAAATTTTAAAGAACGTAATGTAGAAATCGTGTTTTTCGGTGAGAAGCAACAAATTATTTTGCTTGATAAAACTTCGAAAAACGCCAGAAGTGTATTATTTTCCATGATAATAAAATTTTAAAACCATAGTTGTTAAAAAGTAGGAAACTAGCGGACTTGGGAAATAAAATCTTAAAGAAAAACATAACATCCCCATAAACAAATTTATGAAGCACACCATCATCAAAAGGATATTTTGTATAGGAAACTAAATCCTTTTATCGACCAAAAAGTCATTTTATAAAACAACTTTAAATAATTAAAAAAAGTAGAAATAAACCTCGAAAGCAAAAACTTTCGAGGTTTAATTTTATACTCTAATCCGTTTTATTTTTTTGGATCAGATGATTATTTACAACCTATTTTGAAGAAATCACTTTTTTCACACTACTTCCTCTGTTGGTAGTTACTTTTACAACATACACCTCTGATCTATCTACATAAGAATTAAGATTCAGTGTAATTTCTTTGTTCAAATAACTATTACTGTCCATTTTTGAAAGTACTGAAATTCCTTGTGAATTAAGTACATCGATTTTTACATCAGATACGTAATCAAAATTATATCTAATAGTAAGTTGGTCTTTGAAAGGAACCGGATAGGCATCAAAACTTGCTTTATCACCCGAGCCATCTCCTTCTTTTGTAGCACGAGTTCCTCCTAATGGACATCCTGAATTATTAAGAATATCCAATTGAGTTGCTAATGTTCCAGGCGCTTTTCCTCCTGCTAAATAGGCTGCATTAACGGCATTTATTACCGATTGCGGACTATCAGAATAAGGTGCTGGATAATCAACTTCATCACTACAAGCATTCAATAAAGCGGCTACTCCTTGACGAGCTAAGTTATAAATACCTCCGCCGCCTAAATTCAGCGCTTGCAATAAAGTTAAATTAGCAAGATTGGACGGTGCATTTACAAACACATCTCCAAACAACATTGAAGGTGTATAAGTTGAACACCATCTATTAGTATGGTTTTTCCAATATCCTAAAGTACAGCCCTCAAATGCACAAATTTGATTAGTAACCAGAACCACATCAGAAGCGGTACATCCATTAGCTGGATTAGTAACGGTTAATGTATACGTACCGGCTGCATTTACTGTTGGTGTGGCAGTTGTGGCTCCTGAAACGATGTTTCCACCATTACTGGCAATCCAGGAGAAAGTTGCTCCTGCTGTAGAGGAAGATCCTGATAATAATGCAGTAGTTTCACCACATAATATCTGAACATCAATCCCTGCATTTACATTAGGCGGCGTATTGTTTAAGGTTACCAAAGCTACATCGGTAGCAGTACATCCATTGATTGGATCAGTAACAGTTAATGTATACGTACCCGCTGCATTTACTGTTGGTGTAGCTGTTGTAGCACCCGAAACGATATTACCGCCATTACTGGCAACCCAGGAGAAAGTAGCACCTGCTGTTGTGGATGAACCACTCAAGGCGATTGAAGTGATGATACAAGTCAACTCTTTATCAGCTCCTGCATTTGCATTTGGTGCTGTATTGTTTAACGTTACTAAGGCTACATCGGTAGCAGTACATCCATTGGCTGGATCGGTAACAGTTAACGTATACGTACCAGCTGCATTTACAGTTGGCGTGGCAGTTGTGGCTCCGGAAACGATGTTCCCACCATTACTAGCAACCCATGAGAATGTTGCTCCTGCTGTTGAGGATGAACCACTCAAGGCTATTGAAGTCGTTGTACAAGTCAATACCTTATCAGCTCCTGCATTTGCATTTGGTGCAGTATTGTTAAGTGTCACTAAGGCTACATCGGTAGCGGTACATCCATTGGCTGGATTAGTAACAGTTAATGTATACGTACCCGCTGCATTTACTGTTGGTGTAGCTGTTGTAGCTCCAGAAACGATGTTACCACCATTACTTGCAACCCAAGAGAAGGTAGCGCCTGCTGTTGAGGATGAACCACTCAAGGCGATTGAAGTTATGGTACAAGTCAACACTTTATCTGCTCCTGCATTTGCATTTGGTGTATTAGCATCAAGAGTTACTAACGCTACATCAGTAGCAGTACATCCATTGGCTGGATCGGTAACGGTTAATGTATACGTACCGGCTGCATTTACAGTTGGTGTAGCTGTGGTAGCACCCGAAACGATGTTACCGCCATTGCTGGCAACCCAAGAGAAGGTAGCGCCTGCTGTTGTAGAGGAACCGCTCAAGGCTATTGAAGTTATGGTACAAGTCAACACTTTATCTGCTCCTGCATTCGCGTTTGGTGCCGTATTGTTAAGTGTCACTAAAGCTACATCGGTAGCAGTACATCCGTTGATTGGATCGGTAACAGTTAATGTATACGTACCTGCTGCATTTACAGTTGGTGTAGCTGTGGTAGCACCCGAAACGATGTTACCGCCATTGCTGGCAACCCATGCGAATGTTGCTCCTGCTGTTGAGGAAGAACCGCTCAAAGCAATTGAAATCGTGGTACAAGTCAACACTTTGTCAGCTCCTGCATTTGCATTTGGTGCCGTATTGTTTAATGTTACCAGTGCAACATCAGTTGCAGTACATCCATTGGCTGGATCGGTAACGGTTAACGTATACGTACCGGCTGCATTCACAGTTGGTGTCGCTGTAGTAGCACCAGAAACGATGTTTCCGCCATTGCTGGCAACCCAGGAGAAGGTAGCACCCGCTGTTGAGGATGAACCACTCAAGGCAATTGAAGTAACAGTACAAGTCAACACTTTATCAGCTCCTGCATTCGCATTTGGTGCCGTATTGTTTAAAGTTACCAAGGCTACATCGGTAGCGGTACATCCATTGGCTGGATCGGTAACAGTTAACGTATACGTACCAGCTGCATTAACAGTTGGTGTGGCAGTTGTGGCTCCGGAAACGATGTTCCCACCATTACTCGCAACCCATGAGAACGTTGCTCCTGCTGTAGAGGAAGATCCGCTTAAGGATATTGAAGTGATGGTACAAGTCAACACTTTGTCCGCACCTGCATTAGCGTTTGGTAGCGTACTGTTTGAAGTTACCAAGGCTACATCAGTAGCGGTACATCCATTAGCTGGATCGGTAACAGTTAACGTATACGTTCCTGCTGCATTAACCGTTGGTGTGGCAGTTGTGGCTCCGGAAACGATGTTGCCGCCATTACTGGCAACCCATGAGAAAGTCGCTCCTGCTGTTGAGGATGAGCCGCTCAAGGCAATTGAAGTAGTGGTACAATTCAACACTTTGTCTGCTCCTGCATTGGCATTTGGCGGCGTATTGTTTAACGTTACCAAGGCTACATCGGTAGCGGTACATAAAATACTGACTGGACTAGTAACGGTTAAGGTATACGTACCGGCTGCATTAACAATTGGTGTTGCTGTATTTGCTCCTGAAACGATGTTTCCACCATTACTTGCAACCCAAGAGAATGTAGCTCCTGATGTGGTTGAACTTCCGCTTAAGGCAATGGAAGTTGTTGTACAAGTCAACACTTTATCGGCTCCAGCATTAGCATTTGGAGTAAAATCCAAATTCAACTGAACGGGAGCTCCCGGAAAATCCTTTAATTCAGATTGCGTTGAGTTTCCTGAAGACCGTGTTCTAATAAACAGCGTACTGAGTGTAAAGCATGGATTACTATTCGCTGTTGCGAACACTTGTGTAAGATTGATAGCACCCTCAGCCCATTGATTAGGAGCATAAACACCGGGAAAGGTTCCATAGGTATCAAAGGGTACTGTGGTAGTCGAAAAGTTATTGGTTAAATAAATTTCGCCCAAAAATTCAGAGTTGGGATGAACTACATATTCATACACACCAGGTGTTATTTCCGTCCATATACGAATCACGGCGGTAGCATCACCACCTCCCTGAGTAAATTCAATAGTGAGCAATATATCACCCAATGTACGTCCACCATGGGGTCCTAATGTTGTAAATCCGCCACTGCCGCCGATGATTGGTGCAATACCAGTTAGGGGGTCAACGGCGCCATAGATTTCGCCAGTAATATCTAAGGGAGCCTGTAAAAATTCGAAATCTATGTAACTGCTCCCATTGGTCACCTGACGGTCAGCGGCAAAAAGAGCCCACAAATCCGTAGCAACTCCAGGTCCACTAGTACCAGCAACAAAGGTTTGACCATCAATACTTACTCCACCTGTTACGCCTGGGTCGCCATAACTAAAATGAACACCAGCATTTTGGATTTCATTTTTGGGAGGTGAAGATCCTGCTCCCCAAGTATAGGTGTTTGGATTATCATTTATTTTATTGGAAGAGGTGAATGTGGTTGGATCATTTAGATAAGGATCCTTCAGGAAATAACTGACCGGCACAGTGGCAGGGATGGTGGGTTTGTAAAAAACTTCACCTGTTTCTGGGTTAATCAAGCCATGACCGGCAATAGTAGGATGCAATTTGTCAAACAAGTCGCCTACACCTTCATAAATAGTACCAATAGGTTCGTGAGCAAAGGCATCGCCGTCCACTCCAGAACCAAATCTTGGAGTTGATACAGGCACTATACCTTGAATATTCTGCGCATTACCTGTATAACCCGTCATAAGAATTGCCCCTAACATAAAAATCAAAGCAAGCGCTTGACCCCAACAATTGAGCCATAGCTTTGACAGTTGATTAAGAGGAGTTCTAAAATTAAATTTTGAAAAACCTGCGTTGAAGCGCCAGGTAAAAGTGCGCCAGTATTCTTGAACACTTTTTTTCGTATAGAATATAAATTTTTTCATAATAATTTGGTTTTAAGACCATATTATTAATAAGAAAGCGCATGTAGATGTTGGGTTTTCGAAAAATTGAAAAGTCCTGTTTCATATAGTGTAGTTTAATACCATAAATTAGAAAAATAAGGAAGTTACAAACTGGGGCATTAAAAATTAATAAGATACAGACCAACCTTCATAAACGCATTTATGAAGTACTCCATCATTCGAAGGATTTTTATTGTGGGGAACAATAACTAAATTCTTTTATCTACCAGACAATTGCTTTATAAAGCAATCTTTAAACTTTAATCTAAAACAATCAGTATCGAAATTAATAAAAATAGGTACAAACAAAAGTTTCCTGACTCAGGGAGAAAACTTGCAGAAAAACGAAACACCTTCAAAAAAAACATGTATGAAGTACTCCATCATCCAAAGGATTTTTTATTACGGGGAACAAAAAATTCTTTTGTTAACCAGAAAGTTACTTTGTACAAAAACTTAAATAAAACCCGTTGGGTGTAATTAGTTTTTTTTTAAATAAATTTTCGTCAGTTCGAGTGATTTTTGAAAAAAATCGTATCGAGAACAGAAAATTTATTTTAAAAAACTGGTTCTCAATACACGTCACTTCGAGGCTTAATTTTTTTACAAAAAAAGCAATATAAAATGACATTCATTGTGTCACCCTGAGCGCAGTCGAAGGGCTACGTAATAAAAAACGTCAATGGTAGTGCAAAGCGTATCGAGAAGTTTTGTTCCATTTTATTTCACAAAAAACACTTGAACTGACGTTTTGGATAATCACACCCAACGGGTTAAATAAATAACTTTTTACTGAATCAAAGTTAGGTATTGCATCAAAAAAAGAAAAAGAAACAACCCTAAACAAGACAACATTCTATTATTACCGACAAGAGACACTATTCGCTAAGAAAAGGTTTACAGCTATGAAATATTAATACTGAATTGCTGGTTAACTAATTGATAATCAATTAATTAAGCGATGTATTATTTAATTTTTGTTAATAAAAAAGTAATGTTAAAAAGCAATAAAACTCTTTAACACATGGATTATTAATGTCAATTTTCTGACTGGAATTTTATAAAACTATTCCTAATCTTAAAGTATTAAAAACGATTCTTATTTTAAGATTTCAGAAAGTTTATAAGGGCTTTAAAACATTGATTTTTATTCTTGAAAATGTTAGGGCAATCTAAAAAATGACCATAAAAAAGACCCTTCATTGCTGAAAGGCCTTTTGTGTTAAAAACCACAATTCGATTCTAATTTCTATTTTACGGCAACAGTATTGTTTCTTAAAATTTTGCTAAAAAATAACACATGAGAAGGCAACGCATTTCCCCAATATTCCCAAGTATGTGCACCTGGACGTTCCCTATAATCATGAGAAACTGTATTAAAACGAGTCTTCTGTGCAATTCCTTATTGGATTCAATTAAAAAATCATCGCCACCACAATCTATAATCAATTCCAGTTTATTGCTTTTTATTTTATCTATCCTATTTAAAACCGCATTCGAAGCATACACTTCCTGCGACGCTCCTTCAATTCCAAAAACAGGTTCCATTAATTTAGTAATTCTTTCCTTAGATTCCGGATTAATCATGTTACCATTTCAACGGCTCAGCTCATACTGCCAGCCACACAAAATAACTCGGGATATTTTGTCGAAAGATATAATGCACCGTGGCCTCAATGTCATTAAGTTAAGGACTCGTCAGTTCGTCCCGACGCTTCGGGAGAGTAGGAATTTGCGATAGAAAATTTCTACTTAGTATCGAGAACCTTTTGACAATAAAGGCTTCTCGATACAATTTTAAACATTAAAGCTCTCGCATTAATATTTAAAGTTACTCGAAGTGACGATCAAAACCACTTAACCTTAATGACATTGGTCACGATTTGACATAAAAATCAAACCAGTATTTTCAAAGATGAAATGGTATCATATAAATTTTATTTAGAAATTAAAAAATTTCGCGCAAATTAGTGGCCCCGAAGCCTCGGGACGTGGCGGAAAATAGATGTTTATTTTTTCATTGATTGGGTTTACAATTTTATCTATAAAATACTGTACGGAATCTTGTCTGATATCATTCTCTCCTGTACCAGGCCATAAATCGGCATTCAAAAACCAGTCATCTGTATGAGCGGTAGTTAATCCGCCAAACTGTAAGCGATTAGCATACACATCGGCATCTATCCCAAAGTTAGCTTTAACAGCAGCTCCCGAGACGGCTTGACCATAAAGCGAAGCCTGACCAAATACTAAAAGCAATAGAGTGACATAAAAAAAGAGCTTTTTAGCAAACGCATTCGTCCAAAAAAAGCTCGAAAAACCTGCGTTGAAACGCCAGGAAAAAGTGAGACAATAGTCTTGTACATTTTTTATCGTATAATAAATATTTTTTTTTCATGATAATTTGGTTTTAAGGCCCATAGTATAAATAAGAAAGCATCAGTAGAAATTGGGTTTCCGAAAAACTAAAAGTGCTGTTTAATATAGTGTAATTTAATACCATAGATTAAAAAAACAGGAAGTTTACAAACTGGAGCATAAAAATTAGGAAAACACAAATCATCCTCATAAACACATTTATGAAGAACGCTATCATCAAAAAGAATATTTTAGTATTAGAAAACTAAATCCTTTTATCGACCAGAAAGGGGCTTTATAAAACAACTTTAAAAAATTATAAAAAGTAAAAAAAACCTCGAAAGCAGAACTTTCGAGGTTTAATTTTATATTCTAATCCGCTTCATTTTTTAGGATTAGATGATTATTTACTACCTATTTTGAAGTTATTACTTTTTTAGTACTGCTACCTCGATCAGTAGTTACTTTCACAATATAAACCTGTTCTTGATCTTTGTATGAATGAAGGTGTAACATAATTTCTTTGTTCAAATAGCTATTGGTATCAGTTTTTGTAAGTACCAAAATACCTTGCGCATTATACACTTCAATTTTCACATCTGATTTATAATCAAAGTCATATCTTATAGTAAGAATATCTTTGAAAGGAACTGGATAAGGAGTGAAACCAGCAGTTTCAGAATGAATATTTGAAGTTATAGGGTCTTTTGATCCTTTTGTATCAATACAAACGATGGTGATACATTGACTGCATGTAGATGAATTAGCACAATCATCTGTTGCTTCCCATGTTCTGCAATGTGTAATGGAACCATCAGGATTAACCGTAACAACGTCACTATTAATCACTTCTAAAACTGGATTTGGATCACAGCTGTCGGAAACAGTTGGAGTATCAAAAGTTACAGGAATATCAACAATACATGGTTTTTCAACCATTACCTGATTGTCTCTGTTGCCTAAAGAATGATTATCCAATTGTTCCAATTTGAAGTGATAAGGAGCTCCACTAATACTGCCTGCTCCATAACAAGCTCCGTAACCGCAGGATCCTTCTCCTACAGCGGCTCGGCCTGCCATTTTAATCATAACAGCATCCGAAGTCGATTTCCAAGTAACTGTGTACCAAGCATAGTTATCTCCATCAGATCTACCTGAATACCCATCAAACACAATATTGAAGTCGGTTATTGGGGCATTCCCTTCAATCTCGATTTGTCTGTTTCCATAAGTGCTTTCAAAACATGATATCACATTGTTAACACTATTGTTTCCGTGATGATTTGGAGGATTACCCATATTATCGGTAACAGTTGCCCAAGCACTGGTTGTGAAATTTTCACAAGCATTACCTGCAGTTGAACTGATTCCCTCATTACAAGTTTGAGCCATTAAGTTTTCAAGTTCGTTTACAGCACCATTTCCAATTGCTGCCGCAGTTGCAATGGCTTGCTCCCATGACATTAAGAAATCATAAGCATGTCTGTCGCCTGATTGGTGTTTAACCGCTTCATGTCGGAACCTGAACGTATGGGTATTTCCTTTTAATTGGGTAAATATTATACGCTGAGGCACTCCCATACCTTCAAAATATTCAGCTTGGGTCTCGTTATTAATACCATATGTCCAATCAAGCGGAACTGCTGGATGATCTTGATTTCTTGGCTGACTGAAATCAACTTTATCATTCTGCAAAGGTGGTCCATTGCTGGCTTTACCATCTACCGTAGCAACGCCTCCACCGCCTAAATCTACACACTCTGCCTGATCATCTCCTGAATTGATTACCTTATCTGCAGGGCATTGAATTACTGGTGCAGTGATATCCTGAACATTGATCGTTTGTGAAGCAGAAGAATGGTTGCCACAATCATCTGTTGCAGTCCAGGTTCTGGTCACACTATAATTACCCGGACAGTTACCTGGGGTAGTCACATCGACGAAAGTCAAAGAAGCAACTGCACAATTATCCGTTGCAGTAGCTTGCGCAAAGGCAGGCAAGGCTGGACAATTGATCGTTGATACTGCAGGCAAGGCTGCGATAACAGGTGCCACTAAATCCACAGTCCAGGTTGCTGTACGGGAAACTGGTGCTGCTGCGTTGCCACAGGCATCAGTTACATTCCAGGTTCTGGTTTGTGAACGTAAACATCCGGTGATAACCACAGATCCATCTGTAAATGTCGGACTTACAGAACCACAATTATCGGTTGCTGTCGCTGTTCCAAGCGCTGCACTAATGGCATCCGCTGTTGGATTACAGCCCAGAGTACCGTTTGTAGGT
>NZ_JBLVPV010000028.1:0-41282 GCF_048286775.1 Flavobacterium glycogeni | reverse complement strand
ATAACAATGATAAACAGATTGCCATGACTAAATTGGCTCATTGGTACAGAAAAATTGAAGAATCTGGCTTTAAAAACTTCAACATCCTCCTCAATACCATAACTTTTAATTACCAATCAATTTTAAACTTTTTTGACAATCGAAGTACAAATGCATCGGCAGAATCTTTTAACGCCAAGATAAAAGCATTTAGAAGTCAATTTAGAGGTGTAAGAAAGATAGATTTCTTCTTATTCAGATTATCCAACCTTTTTGCGTAATCCCCAACTTTTGAACTTGATCCAAAACAAGTGTGAATTAATTATCAGGAATTCGTTGTGAATTAATTATCAGGAATTCGTTGTGAATTAAAACCAAAAAAACCGCTTCTTTCGAAGCGGTTTTTGTACCCGGAGCCGGAGTCGAACCGGCACGGTTTCCCACAGGTGTTTGAGACCAGCGCGTCTACCAATTCCGCCATCCGGGCTTAGCAGACATGAAATAACGACAGTTATCTCAACGCAATAAAAGATGTGATTGTGTTTAAATCAACCATCAATTCCTTTAACACGGTGCAAATGTAAAAAATAATATTAAATGTTCAACTAAAAATACTTAATTTTTTCCTTTCAGAGTTGAATAAATTTTATAAATTTGCACCTCGGTAAAATGAAACACACTAACTAACTACAAAACAACAAATTAATGTCACACCTAGAACCTGAAGCTAAAATTTTTGCTTGTTCACAAAGTGTCTATCTTGCAGAAAAAATTGCTGAGAAATACGGAATTCCGTTAGGAAAAGTTACCATGTCTAAATATAGCGATGGTGAATTTCAACCTTCTTACGAAGAGTCCATCAGAGGATTACGCGTTTTTATCGTTTGCTCCACTTTTCCGAATGCAGATAATTTGATGGAATTGTTATTAATGATTGACGCTGCAAAACGTGCTTCAGCAAGACACATTACCGCAGTAATTCCTTACTTTGGTTGGGCAAGACAAGATAGAAAAGACAAGCCAAGAGTTCCGATAGGAGCAAAATTGACAGCAAAATTGTTAGAAAGCGCTGGAGCAACAAGAATCATGACTATGGATTTGCATGCTGATCAAATTCAAGGATTCTTTGAAAAACCGGTAGACCATCTTTTTGCATCAACCATATTTTTGCCTTACGTTAAAAGTTTAGGCTTAGATAATTTGACAATCGCATCTCCAGACATGGGAGGTTCAAAAAGAGCGTATGCGTATTCTAAGTTTTTAGAATCGGATGTAGTGATTTGTTACAAACAAAGAAAAATTGCCAATATCATCGACACGATGGAATTAATTGGCGAGGTTAAAGGTAGAAATGTAATCTTAGTAGACGACATGATTGATACCGGAGGCACTTTGGCGAAAGCCGCAGATTTAATGATCGAAAAAGGAGCATTGAGCGTAAGAGCGATTTGTACCCACGCTATTTTATCTGGTGACGCTTACGAAAAAATAGAAAATTCTAAATTATTAGAATTAATAGTTACCGATTCTATTCCTCTAAAGAAAGAATCAAACAAAATAAGAGTGTTGAGTTGTGCACCACTTTTTGCTGAAGTTATGCACATGGTGCACCACAACAATTCCATTAGTGGAAAGTTCATAATGTAAGACATAAGTCGTAAAGTCAAATGTCTTAAAGTTATAAAGTCATGCCGATAGTCAAAAGCTAAAAGCCAAACAAGTAATATTATTTAATAACTATATTTTTTTTACAATGAAATCGATTACAATTAAAGGATCAGAAAGAGAAAGCGTGGGTAAAGTAGCAACTAAAGCCCTACGTAATGCTGGATTGGTTCCTTGCGTATTATACGGAGGAAATCAGGCAGTTCATTTCTCAGCAGAAGTTATGGCTTTCAAAAACTTGGTTTACACTCCAAACGCTCACACAGTTGAGATCGATCTTGGAAAAGGAAAATCATTTAACGCGATTTTACAAGACATTCAGGTTCACCCGGTGTCTGACAAGATTTTACATATTGACTTCTTTCAATTATTTGATGACAAAGAAATCACTATGGAAGTTCCTGTAAAAATCGTTGGTAACTCTAAAGGAGTTATGGCTGGTGGAGATTTACGTTTGAACACTCGTAAATTAAAAGTAAAAGCTTTACCGAAAAATCTTCCAGATTTTATCGAAGCTGACATTACTCCACTTGACATGGGTAACAAGTTATACGTTACTAAAGTGGCTTCTCCAAACTACAAAATCATGCACCCAGACAACACAGTTATTTGTCAAGTGAAGATTTCTCGTGCGGCTATGAAAGCGGCTCAAGAAGCAGCAAAAGCAGCAAAAGCTCCTGCAAAAGGAAAGAAAAAATAATATTTTTTCAATCATTCAAGAAAGCGTCAGTTACACAACTGGCGCTTTTTTTATGCATAGAAGCGAAAGATTAGGCATTCTACAAAATAGGTTTCCCGCTGTCATTCCAATCTTTTTTGAGTCGAAAAAAAATCGCCTCAAAAAAGGATTTTCCCTTCCATCGGGGCTAATTGGGTTTTACAGTTTTGTTCTTGAGATTATCGCAAGATTGGCAAAAAAACCACCCCGCCTTCCAGGCACCCCTCCAGAGGAGGGGAATACGCGCGACTTCCCCTCCTCTGGAGGGGTGCCTAACGGGCGGGGTGGCCTCTGCGCTACCCGCAAAACATTTTCCAACACACAAGTTTCCTTAATTAACAGATTAAGTCTATTTTTACAGCATGATAAAATGTCCCGACAGCTTATCGGGATTAAACATTTGAACAACAAAAACAGAAGACAATACGGATTGTATGAAGAAATTTTTAATAGTTGGACTCGGCAACATTGGCGCCGAATATGTAAACACACGTCACAACATCGGTTTTAAAATAGTTGATTTCTTGGCCCGAAAAGAAGGAGTCAACTTCGAAACCGTAAAACTGGGTTCGCTTGCCGAATATAAATTCAAAGGAAGAACCTTCTTACTGCTAAAACCAAATACCTATATGAATTTGAGCGGTAAAGCGGTACAATACTGGATGGATAAGGAAAATATCCCTTTGGAAAACATTCTGGTAATTACCGATGATTTGAATCTTTCTTTTGGAACCATCCGCATCAAACCAAAAGGCAGTGATGGCGGACACAACGGACTCAAAAACATCAATCTTATCCTGAATACGCAAAACTACACCCGGTTTCGTTTTGGCATAAGCGACGAATTCAAAAAAGGAAAACAAGTGGATTATGTTCTTGGAGACTGGGATGATGCTGAAAAAGCAGCACTTCCGGAACGACTGGAGTTGGCTTCCGAGATTATAAAATCATTTGGAACCGCAGGTTTAGAAAACACCATGACCGCATTTAATGGAAAATAAAACTGCAACATTCTTAGCCGTTAACAAATAGATTTTGAATTAACTTGTATTAGACGATAATAATAATTAATTTTAATGCATATTAATTGACCTAAAAATTGACAAACTTACAATATGAAAAAAATTACTTTTATTTTCTTACTATCCCTTTTTTTTTCAGTCAATTGTTCGTTTGCCCAAGTAAACAATACAACTGAGGTTATACTTTTTGGTAAAAAGCAAATCATTAAAAAAGGCTCTTTCATTCGATGCGCAACCACAGAATACGAAGAATATTTGAAGTCCAAAAATCCAAATAGATTATCTACAACCGAATTTGAACAATGGATAGCGCCAAAAATTACAATTGAAAAACAAAAAATAAAAAACACATCTAAAGGATTAAAACAAACTGCGATCATAACAATTCCTGTTGTAGTGCATATTATCCATAATGGGGACATCATAGGAGTTGATGAAAACATATTTGATCAACAAGTGACCTCCCAAATACAGGTACTGAATGAAGATTTTAGAAGAAAAATGAACACTCCAGGTTTTAATACTAATCCCGTCGGAGCCGATGTTGAAATTGAATTCGCTCTTGCAAAACGTGATCCTTACGGAGTTTTATCAAATGGAATAAACCGAGTAAACTTAGGACAGGAAAGCTGGTCAACTGACGGAATTAATAGTACTGTAAGACCTCAAACGCAATGGGATCCTGAAAAATATCTTAACATTTGGGTCGTCAAATTCACAACTAACGAACTTTTGGGATATGCACAATTTCCAAGTGCATCCGGCTTGCCAGGAATAAACGCAGATGAAGGCCCAGCTAATACTGATGGTGTAGTGATTGGTTATGCCTTTTTTGGTTCATCAAGCTACTTTCCCGGAGGGACATATGTAACAGATTACGACAAAGGAAGAACAACCTCACATGAAGTGGGACATTGGCTCGGATTAAGACATATCTGGGGAGATGGAGGGTGTGACGTAGATGATTTTTGCGAAGATACGCCTAATGCGGGGCATAAAAATGAAGGATGTCCAACAGGTGTTGATTCCTGCCCGACATCTCCAGGGTTAGATATGGTTGAAAATTACATGGACTATACTAATGATGCCTGCATGAACATATTTACAGCGAATCAAAAAACGCGTATGATAACCGTTATGAATAATTCAATTCGAAGAGTTTCATTAAAAACTTCTGATGCACTTGATCCTGGAGTAACTTTCGTCAATGACGCTACAGTGATGGTTGTAAATCTAAACATTGTTTCCTGCAGTAAAAACTTCACCCCTGTTATCAGAATTGTAAATAAAGGAAGCTCCGCATTGACGCAGGCTTCTATTAATTATGGCATTGACAATCAAAATTTACAAACTTATAATTGGACAGGTAATCTGGCTAATAATGAATCGCAAGACATTACTTTAAATAGTTTAACTACAACCGGAGGGAATCATAATTTCAGCAGTACAATAACCGGTACGAATGGAACAACGGATCAAAACATCTCTAACAATACCAGCACGGCGAATTTTGACATTACAAAAAACTACTCGTCTAATACAGTAAACTTCTCACTACAACTAGACCGCTTCGGCACAGAAACTACGTGGAAACTAACAAACACTGCAGGAACCATATTGCATGAAGGCGGACCTTATACTGATACCGTGGAGACCGCACCACTTCCCGACCCAATAAATAGCAGTTTTGATCTTGACAGTAATGATTGCTATACATTTACTATTTTAGACACTCAGGACGATGGAATCTGTTGTGATTATGGAAACGGATCTTACACCTTAAAAACACCTACAGGTGAAATTATCGCTTCTGGCGGGACTTTTGGAGGAACAGAATCAAAAGATTTCAGCATCAATTTACTATCAACCCATGAAGTCAAAAACTTAAATTCGGTTTATCTTTACCCAAATCCCACATCAAATATATTGAATATCGTTGTTGAAAATAAATCAGAGACTCCAGACACTTACAGCGTTATCAACAGTTCGGGTCAAATTATAAAATCTAAAAAAATCAAATCAGAAGATGATCTTCATATAAACGTCTCAAATTTAACACAAGGTATTTATTTTTTAAAATTATCGAAAAATAAATCCGAAACGACCACCATTCGATTTATTAAGAAATAAAAAATTATAAAATCAACTAAAAAAGGATTGAAGTTTTCAATCCTTTTTTAGTTATATCAATTGGATACCTTAAATTTGCACTTTCATAAAACACTTGCTTTGAAGATTTTTCATTCTATAAACGATTTTAGCTCCACAAAAAAAACGATTCTAACCTTAGGAACCTTTGACGGAGTACATATTGGTCATAAAAAAATTCTAAAAAAAATAACCAAAAATACGGAGAGCGAGAAATACGAAAGTTTAGTCCTTACTTTTTTCCCGCATCCCAGAATGGTGTTACAAGAACACTCTGATATAAAATTGCTCAACACCATAGATGAAAAAATCGAATTGCTCGAAAAAATCGGCATTGAAAACCTTGTCATCCATCCTTTTGACGAAGCGTTTTCGAGATTAACTGCCGAAGAATTTGTGAGTACCATTCTTGTTGATCGATTTCATATCCAAAAAATAATTATTGGTCACGACCATCGATTTGGAAGAAATCGAACAGCTAACATTGACGATCTTATCGCTTTTGGTAAAGAATATGATTTTGAAGTGGAACAAATATCAGTTCAGGAAATTAATGACATTTCCGTGAGCTCTACCAAAATCAGAAACGCCCTATTACAAGGAGATATGGCTTTGGCCAACAATTATTTAGGATACGATTACTTCCTAACCGGAATTATTGTCAAAGGAAAACAGTTAGGACGAACCATTGGTTTTCCAACGGCCAACTTAAAAATCGAAGAAAACTACAAACTGATTCCGCAAAACGGAGTTTATATTGTAAAAAGCATAATTAAGGGACAAGCCGTTTTTGGAATGATGAACATTGGATTCAATCCTACTGTTGGCGGACAAAATCAGTCTATTGAAATTCATTATTTTGATTTTAATGCTGATTTATACAATCAAAAAATCAGTGTTTCAATACTTCAGAGGATTCGTTCAGAACAGAAATTTGAATCTGTCGACCTCCTAAAAGAACAACTTGAGAAAGACAAAAAAACGGCACTCAGCTACTTGAATAAATTTTAATTCGGAACCAAAATCTTTTATATTTTTCATAAAACATTGCTATTTTTTCTGTAAATTTGATTGTAATATACCTTTTTTCTCATAAAGGTGTGATTTTTAAATTTTAAAACTAGCCGTATGAAACTACCGAAAGAATTATTAAACGGATTTATTATTTTCATTGGAATTGGACTTTATTTCTTATTAATGGAGGCTTTAGGTCTTGCCGATTTATATTATTTACGTCTGCTTAACGTACTGTTTGTGTTTTATGGGACCCAAAAAACTTTAAAATCAAATTTTGCCGAAGGTAAAATTATCTTGGTTTCTAATGCTGTTTCAGCATTGATCACATCACTCACAGGAATATTCTTAAGCACCATTGGACTGATAATTTATAGCTTTTCAAAAGGAGGTGATGCCTATGTAGGCTCATTGTCTAAAACCTTTTTATTTGGCGGAGACCCATCCGTGATGACCTATTCCATTTCCATATTATTTGAAGGAATCGTATCGGCCGTAATTGTTACATTCATGCTAATGTTATATTGGGACACCCGCTACGTTTCAGACAAACATCAAAATTGATCAAATCCATTTTACTTATAAGACCTTTCAAGAAGAAATGATTTATTCTGTTAAAACAGAACATAGAATAACTATTTCATCGAAAATACCTTCAAAATTATGTCCCGAAAAACGATAAATGAGATAATTAAAAAGTAATATATTTTTCGTACTGCAGCATTAGATTTCAAAAAAGAATATTGTTTTTCACTTCAAACATCTATTCTATTGCGTAGTGAAACTTGTTTTTTAATTATTAAAAAGGAATCTTATGAAACTACCGAAAGAATTATTAAACGGCGGAATTATTTTCATTGGAATTGGAGTGTATTTTTTACTCATGAATGTACTCGGCTATTCTAATTTATTTCATTTGCGTCTTTTGAACGTGTTTTTTGTTTTTTATGGCGTCAACAGAACAATCGAAATGAATCTCAATGAAGGTAAAAAAAACTTTGTTAACAATACCATCTCAGCAATGATTACTTCATTAATAGGAGTGTTTTTAAGTATCACAGGATTAGTGGCTTACAGCTACATGAACGGAGGAGATTCCTATGTAAAATCCTTGCCAAAGACTTTTTATTTGGCGGAAACCCATCAGTAAACACCTATTCCATCAGCTTGCTTTTTGAAGGAATAGCCTCTTCAGTAATTGTTACCATGTTACTGATGCTATATTGGAACAACCGTCATATAACTGATTAACTTAGCTATTGCATTGCTTCTTTAGAACAATTTAACTACTTTTGATCCATCAAAAAATCGCATCGATGAGTATTACAAAACACAATTGGACGAAAGACGAAATTATCGCAATATATAATAAACCTATGATGGATTTGCTTTTTGAAGCAGCTTCTATCCATAGAGAACACCATGATCCAAACGTGGTGCAGGTTTCAACCCTATTATCTATAAAAACTGGTGGATGTCCTGAGGATTGTGGCTATTGCCCACAAGCAGCCCGTTACCATACTGAAATTGAAGGCAATGATTTAATGTCAGTAAGCCAAGTAAAAGCACAAGCTTTACGCGCAAAATCAAGCGGATCCTCTCGTGTATGTATGGGAGCAGCTTGGAGAAACGTAAAAGATGGTCCTGAATTTGACCAAGTACTTGAAATGGTTCGTACCATAAACAAATTGGATATGGAAGTGTGCTGCACCCTTGGAATGATCACTGAAAACCAGGCACACCGGTTGGCAGAAGCAGGTTTATACGCATACAACCACAATTTAGACACCTCCGAAGAATATTATAAAGAAGTGATTTCAACACGCGGATTTGAAGACCGTTTGCAAACCATAAAGAATGTTCGTAAAACGAATGTTACTGTTTGTAGTGGCGGAATAATTGGGATGGGAGAAAGCATCGAAGACAGAGCAGGAATGCTTGTAGCACTTTCTACATTGAACCCACAACCAGAATCAGTACCCATAAATGCATTGGTTGCTGTTGAAGGAACCCCGATGGAAGAAGAAAAACCGGTAGAAATCTGGGAAATGATTCGAATGGTAGCCACTACCAGAATCATCATGCCGGAAACTCAAGTACGTTTATCAGCCGGAAGAATGAATATGAGCCGTGAAGGTCAAGCCATGTGTTTCTTTGCCGGTGCCAATTCTATTTTTGCTGGAGATAAACTGCTTACTACACCAAATCCTGATGTAAATGAAGACATGAAAATGTTCGAAATGTTAGGTTTAAATCCGCAAAAACCATTTACAAAGGTTTCCCAACCACAAACCGTTGAGGCTGAAGATTCTCAATTTGCACCATTAGGTGAAAAACCAAAATGGTCAAGACCAGGACATACCATTGACAGAAATCTTGAAGCATCTGGTAAAGAAAAATAACTATCTTTTCAGATTAACATACAAACCATCTGTTCAAACCAGATGGTTTTTTTATGCATTTACTTTAATAAACAATCTTTCTCACAACTGAACGACCATTTTGAAAAACTATATTAATCAATACTACTTGATGATTTGAAACCAAATTAAGTACCGAAAAATTAACATCGTTTATACTACTTCTTTTGTACATTTTTCTTCCTGACAAATCATATATGGTAACCTCATCAATCAATTCTTCAGTAGAATTTATTTGTAATTGTTTGTTTTTATGGAATACTGAAACTGATTCTTTTTCTTTTTGAAATTTATTCGCAGACAAAGTTCTATTAGCGTACCGCAATACAAATCTGTCATTGAAAGTCCCTATTTTAGTGGTAAAACTATAGGCCCCATCTTTCAGATTATGAATCACTTTAATCTCTTTGTCTTCAATAAAAACAGCTTGATCCACTAGCAATCCGTCAACGGCATCAATATTTATTGTAAAAACACCTTCAATAGCGGTACTGAAACCCAATGGCACGGTATCGGTTTCTTCAAAAGGCAGCGACCTCCCCTGAATTACTAAATTTTTATCTTGATTGACACTATAAAAATCAACGTATTCATTTCCGTCAAAACTTTCCCCATCAAAAGGACTATCATGCCCATTGGTAGCACCTGTTACATAACCAAGCAAGGTTTGCTTGAAAGCGCCACGGTCGTTCGACAAATTTAACCAAATGCGATGTTTTTCGATTACATTGACAGATTTTACTTTAGTGTTGCCTATTTTAAAAAATTGGGAATTATCTCCTGTTATGGCCCCAACACCCACTCGCATACTGTTATTAAACACAACTGTGGTAGAAAGAGGTGCAACTTTACTCGACACAAAGAATCCTTGCCCAGATGCAATTTTACCCGACGGTTTTTCACCACCACTTGGAGCTGCAACTGTTTCTACTCCGCCAACCCCATTATAAGAAGCATAATCATCGGAAGTATATTCATTGTCAGCAATAGCCGTATTGTGTGTCCAGAAATAAATGGTTCCATCCAGAACTCCTGCATTATCAGTCAGAAATTTATCTGCATCTAAAGCAGAAGGATATGGATTTCCTAAAAGATACGATTTATCCGGATTGACACCCGTAAGAGAGTGCCCTCCATTATTTGGAACACCTGCAAAAACGGCTGAAAAAGGGATTGCAGTAACTGGGTCATAATCTTGAGGTGCACGAATAAGAAATCCTTGACCAACAGTCATTGTTGTCGCTGATGATTCCTGTGCCCAATCATCTGTATCGGGATCAAAAGAATAAAACTTATCCCCTAGTGTGCTTGGAGAAACCTCACCTAAAGTATATCCCGCTGCTGGGGATGACCAATACGTATAATCGAATTTCCTAATCGGCTTGGTTGTTCGTTTATAAATTATATCCCCTGTGTTTACCGCAGCGTCATTTATTTGCACTAAGCTGGCATTGTTTTCAAATGTCAATGATCCTCCAGAAACAGTTACCGCATTCGTAATCGTCATTGTTTTACCCATCGAAATAATAACCGCTCCTGATTGTACTTTACAAGAACAACCCGACAAATCTACATTTTCGTTATAATCGCCATTAAATTCAATACTTTGATTGATGGTTGGCGTGCCATTTGTCCAAGTACCGACACCCCCAATAACATTCCATTTATTAGTCACAACAGGATTTATAACCACATTTGCCGAGGGCGAAGAAATACATGCCCCTAAAGTAGCTGTTATGGTGTAATTCCCTGTGGGTGCGATTATTGTAGCTCCTGATTGGCTAACTCCTGTATTTGGACTCACCGTATAAATATAAGAAGCATTATAGTTGGTTATGGTAAAACTTCCTGTTGCCACAGTACAATTGGGTTGCGTTACTGTCGCCTCAGGAGTTAGTAACAAAGGAAGAAAAGTCAGTTTTCGAGTTCTGGAATCGCTACTCACATTACAATCGGCACCCGATGAATCAAACGTGATATAAACTCTGTATTCTGCCGATTCAGCTGGCGTACCATTAGTAATATTTAACGTGGCAGTTGTAGCACCCGAAAAATGAGCCCCATCAACTACAGTATTCCACACCCCCGAAGTAACGGAACTCTTCCATTGGTACGAAACAACGTTTGATGGATAAGAAGTCAAAACCGTATAAGAATAATTAGTACCATTACAAAGCGTTACATCCATTACCGATTGGGATGGCGTTAGGGATAGCGATGTTATATTAGTTATTTCATTTACTGAAAGTGTAGCGACACTAGAAGCAACACTACAAGTACCATTTGAAACAACAACTTGGTATTGTGTGCCATTAGGAGACAATGATCCACCAACATTCTGAAGTCGGATTTCTCCTGTTGAAGGATATGTCACGTTCGCCTCTACGGGAATCGCAATAAAGCCAGCATCTACAGGTCTTTTACGCTGCCAAGTATAGGTCAGCCCAGTTCCCCCTGCAACCACTTTAAAACTGACAATACTTCCCTCACAATCTAACTGATTTATGGGTTGAGTTGTGATGGCTGGAAACGCATTGACTGTCACAGTAGCATTAGCAACAATAATTAAATTATCAGAAGCTCTTTTCATTGACACACTGTAAACACCTCCAGTAACGGGAATTGTTGTAGCTGTGAAAGTATAATTTGAACTACTACTATATGAAGTAGCTGCAAGTCCTGGGCCAGACCAAGAATAAGTAAATGTCCCGTTTGGTGGTGGAGTTGCATATAGATTTATAGAATTTCCAGCACAAACTGGAGAATTTGATGTAGCACGCCCCGTTCCTCCTAAAGCGATTAAATCATCAAATCCCAATAAACCTGCACCACCTTGACATGTTGCTAATAATACGCCGCCTATATATACCCTATCATTCCCTGTACAACCTCCGCCATTACCTCCACTAGGATTTAAAGTCCCTCCATTAATAAATACAATCGAAGAACCTTCAGAAAGATACAACCGTTTATTGGCAGTTGAAAAATCTAGAGTAGCATTATTAACAATTAGCTGAATAACACCACAAGCAGTAAGATTTAAATCATTGTCCATTATCAAAGAGATGGGATTTGTTCCGTTTCCAATATTTATAATCCCACCACATGAACTTAATGCACCGCTTCCACATGTTAAAGCGCTCGCATTTGTTGTAGTTGTGATTGTACACTGTGCTCCCACATTTCCAGAAAAAGCAAACAACAAAAACACAACAGCAAAAATAGTAGACTTTGGTAAAAGTATTTTCATATCTCGTTACGTATTATTCTTTAAAAAAACCTATATTTCATTGTAAAACAAGGCTCTAAAGCAAAAAAAGTAAACTAAAACAGAAGAATAAAATTAAGTCGATTAAGTACGTTTTTATCTGTTATATTGCTCATTTAGATACGTTTGTAAATTATACATTTAGAAACCGAGACGCCAAACTATAAATAGAAAAAATCCCAACTTGATTGAACAAGATGGGATTTTTTAGATTTCATTTTAATTCGTTTTAATAGATAATTTTCCTCGAGACCGTTTGACCGTTTTGTAAAACCACTTTTACAACTAAAGCTTGTTCACTTGAAGCTAAATTAGGTATTATATGCTCGTTATTTCCGATGCTTATCTTCTTATAGATTTGTTTCCCCAGTAGGTCAAAAATTAAAACTTTATCAATTGTTTCCTTTGGAGAATCAACTTTTATCTGACTATTTTTAACAGAAATCATAATTTGAGTATCCGCTGTTTCAAAATCCCCTGTTCCTAAAGTTTTATCTTTATAGTGCAGAACAAAACGATCGTTAAAAGTTCCCGCCACCGTTGAAAAACTATACGCTCCCAGTTTCAGATTTTTAATACTGTTCGTAATTTTATCCTCAATAAAAACATTCTTATTCGACAGTAAACCATCTACGGTATCAATACCTATTGAAAAAATACCAGCTATCGTAGAACTATACCCCAAAAGCACTTCGTCATTTTCATCAAAAGGCAAAGCTCTCCCCTGTATTGTTAAGCTTTTATCCTCATTAACACTATAAAAATCTACAAACTCATTTCCATCAAAACTCTGTCCATCAAAAGCATTATCATATCCATTAGTCGCATTTGTAACATAACCAACCAAAGTTTGCTTAAAAGCGCCCTGGTCATTGGTTAGATTAAGCCAAATACGATGTTTTTCAATACCGTTTGTCGTTTTAGAACTTTTATTTACTTTAAAAAACTGAGAATTATTTACTCCCAATGCTCCGCCAGAAACACGCATACTATTGTTGAAACTAGCATTACCCGCAGCTATACCTGTTGCAAAAAACGCTTGTCCTGCGGCAATTTTACCGCTTGGTTTATTGTCATTTGGATTTCCTGGTGTTGGATCACTAATCGCTTCTGCAGTTCCAGTTCCTCCAGTAAGATTATAAGAAGCATAATCATCTGATGAATAGGCATAAATTCCCGAACCTGGATTAGAAATGTTTCCTGCTAAATCAATATTTGTATTGTGTGTCCAAAAATAAAGAGTCCCATCTAAAATGAGATTATTAGCTGCTAAAAATAAGTCTGCATCTAAAGCCGAAGGATATGGATTCCCTATAAGATTCGAAGTCTCAGATCCTGTAAATGGAATTGCAATAGAAATACCTCCATTATTCGGAGTACCTTTGAAAGAAGCTTCATAAAGACCCGGCGGCATAGGCGCACCATAATTTTGGGGACCTCGAATGATATAACCTATTCCTTTTACCATCACAGTTGCTGGATTCTCTTGTTTCCAATCATCTGCATCTGCATCAAAAGAAAAATACTTATCCGAAAGTGTATTAGGAGAAACATCATACAAGGTTTGGAGCGAAACCGGAGAAGACCAATAGATATAATCAAATTTATCAATTGAAGTTGTTTGACGTTTATAAGTTATATTTCCTGAATTAGTTACATCATTAGTTTGCACTAAGCTGGCATTGTTCTCAAAGATTAATGTTCCTGTACCTAATACATCGAGTCCATTCTCTAATTTTAAGGTGTCTCCAGAACCAATTGTTACTGTAACTCCAGAATTTACCTGACAGGAACAGGCTGCTAGGCTACCACTGCCTGAATAATTATTGGCGAAAATTACTTTTTTAGAACTATCAGGAACACTAGACCATGTTCCGGTATAAGTTGCAATAGACGCCGAAACAGTTATCACATTCGAATTTACACTCGTACCACAAGTATTAAGGGCACGCAATCTTACATAATACGTTGCTCCTGGCGTTAATCCTGTAACATTATCCGAAACAACATTACCCAATAATTTATCTTGATATCCAGTTACAAAACTTGTAAAACCAGCATCCGTAGCCACATCCAATCTATACCCTGTAGCATTCGAAATAGCTGTCCAATTTACAGTAAAAGCTGTATCTGTACATAAAATTATAAATGTTGGTAATGTTGGAGCTACTGGGGTTGAAGACACAGTAACTGTTACTGGACTTGATGTTACAGCTGGTGTACAAGTACCACTTACTATTACATCATAACTGCCTGCATTGGCTACAAGCGGGCTAGTTAATGTAAGTGTAGCCGTTCCTTGTCCACTTATAACTCCTCCATCTACAACTGGTACGCTATCTTTTCTCCAAGAATAAGCTAATCCTGATCCTGTAGCAACTACTGTCATAGTTTGTATTCCACTTCCGGAGCAAGTTGCTGCTGGAGCTACTGGCTGTGTTGTAATTGCTGGTACTGTATTTATTGCGTTTACGGTCCAAGAACCACTTTGGGTACATCCCTTTAAAGAAGTTGTCAAATTATAAGTTCTAGGTGACAAACCTGTTAAGTTTTTAGTACTTGAAGTAAAACCAGCTGGTGTTGATGTCCAACTATACACATAAGGATCTGTCCAGACTGGAGAACTATTGAACGTCCCCGATGGCGCCACACTACCTACACTTGATACTGTTGTACCTGCTCCTTCATTAAAATTATAGCCTGCTAATAAGCCCGTTTGTGATGCGTCATAAACAATAAATCCAGAAGCCATGTTAGTAATTTCTGTAGGAGAAAGCGCTTTACTCCAAAATCCCAATTTAAAAACTTCGCCCGTTAACCCAACACCACCAACATCCATTACACCCCAACCAATTTTTGTAGTATAAGCACTAGACCCATAATTTGCTGTAAATGAACCACCACTTGCCACTTGAACACCATCCAGATAGAATAAGAGATTAGTTCCGTTTGCCACAACTGCGATGTGATGCCATGCATTATCCGAAGGATATAACGTTAAAGGCAAATCCACAGTTCCTCCTCCAGCAGTCCAACATCTTAAGTTATTACTTTCAAAGCCAAATTCAACCACATCGTTTTGACCAAACAAAGACATTCTATCAACATACTTAGTTTTATCAAATTTTATCCAGGCTTCTGCGGTAAAAGCACTTCTGTTAGAAAGCAAAGTAGTTCCAAAATCGATATAGTCATTATCGGCATTCAAAAATGTTAAAGAAGCCGGACTTAAAGGAGAATTTGTAATCGTAATGGCACCAGTAGTATCCGAAGGGCAAGTTACGGCTGTAGTCGTAGCAGTAGGAACAGGAGGTGTGCTCCAAGTATTTACCTGAACATTTCCGCTCATCGTAGCTGTACATCCTCCAGTATTTCTTGTTGCTAAAACAGTATAAGTACCCGTAGTATTGAAAATGCCAAAACTTATTGCACTCCCAGTAGCTCCTGCAATAGCAGAACCAACTGCAACACTACCTCTTAATAACTGATAACTAACTCCTGTTTCAGAATTCGCTAACCCTATTGGAGAGCCTGCGAGTGTACTGCAGAAACTCCCTCCTGCTCCTGTCATTGCATAAACAATTGGTAATGTACAAGGAGTCCAAGTATAAACCTGACCACTTTGTGGTTTAGTAGAAATATTGGTTGTAAAAGTTGAGGATTGGGCTGTTGGCGAAGCTGTTGAATTGTTTAATGTTAAGTATTTATCATTAGCATCATAAATACCTATAGAGGCAGACCCATTGTTTACTACTGATGCTCCTTGATTGTAAACATATTCAATCACATTTGTGGTCTCATACAACCATACTTGAAATGAAATGACATCCGCATTTGAATTATAATCCCATTCTTGTTGAGACCATTCTACTTTAAAAATTCTGTTAGGCGCTGTACCTGTAACAATATATCTCGGTATTACTCTATTTTGCAAATCATCCCACAAAGAGAACAAGAAAGGTTTTTGACCCGCAGCATTTGCTAATGAATTTAAAAATTGAGTGCCTGGAGCGCCAAAAGAAATAAAACCATTGCTAGACACTTTTATTTGCGTATAAGCTGTTGCCGCAAAAGTAAAAGAAAATGGCAAAGTTATGGCTGAAGATATTGCATCATCATCGTTTGTTCCCAATGATGTATCTGTGCCTGACAATGCATTATAGCTTCTTGTTGACGCGGAAAAACTATAAGTATCAGCACCTTGACCATAAGACAGTATGGGTAATAAAATAAATAAAGAAACTGAAAGTAAAATTTGTTTCATAAAGTGTGGCATTTGATAATTTAGCATTTAAAAAGAGGAAAAATCGTCAGTTTTAAAAGAGTTAGTTATTTTATAAGTTTAAATTTGTCTGTTTTTCTTGAAACAATTTATTAAAAAAATATTCTTTTGTTTTGTCTAATCTGCTGATTTACCACTTGTTTTACACGCAAATCGCGTGCGAAAATAAACATTATAAATTACTTTTGACGAAAATGAAAACAAATTTCATGAATATTGTTATTTACTGGTTAAGCCCGAGTTAAACACTGGGGCTCTGTGGTCAATTAGCGATCATAAAACCCCAAACATTAACCATAGATCACTAAAATCTGAAACCAATGTTCTATTTTTGCTTTTGAATAAGTGCCTTGACATGCTTTTCAAAAAATTACCTTATGAAAGAAGTTTTTTCCATAAAAGAAGCCACTAATAAGATCGAACATTTTTGCGCGTATCAGGAACGCTGTCATGAAGAAGTAGTTTCAAAATTACGGAGCATGAAAATGGAATCAGGAGAAATTGATGCCATTATTGTACATCTTATTGGTTCCAATTTTCTAAATGAAAGCCGTTTTGCCTGTAGTTTCGCAAGAGGAAAACACCGCATAAAGTTTTGGGGGAAAATAAGAATTGTAAATGAATTAAAATTTCGAAAAATTACTCAATACAATATTAATCTGGCACTCAAAGAAATCACACTCGAAGAATATACCGCAACATTTGATACGCTAGCCGAAAGAAATTGGGAAACCATCAAAGAAACCAACGAGCAAAAAAAACGAAAAAAATTTTGTGATTACTTATTACGCAAAGGGTATGAAAGTAATTTGGTTTATGAAAAACTTAAAGAATTTAAGACTTAAAGTACTTCAAACAAACTCTGATTTTCATCAAAAACCTTTTATATTTTTATACCGATAACAAAACACTTACCGCATTCCCTCCAAAACCAACGGCGTTAATCAGTACTTTTCTAATAGGTTTTGTTTGTATTTGTGCTTCCGCAAAAGGAACTCCGATAAACCTATTGTGTTGCATCATCAAAATAGCGAGTTCCATACTCAATATTCCCGATGCGCCAAAAGTGTGGCCTATTTTCCATTTATTGGTAGTCAAAAGCGGAAGTGATGCCCCAAAAATTTTCTCGACAGCTCTATATTCCGTCAAATCACCTTTTATGGTTCCCGGAGCATGCATCACAATAACATCCACTTCGGATAAATCGGTATTTTGCAACGCCATTTTCATTGATTTCTGAAAACAAGTCGCTTCCGCAGAAATAGAAATGTTATGTTCCAGAATTTCTGTAGCATATCCAATTCCTTCTATAAAAGCCAATGCATTTTCTTTTTTACCAATTTCGAGGCAACAAACTCCGGCGCCTTCACCAAGAACCATGGTGTTTTGTTTTTTGTCTAAATCAAGTGCACGATTCGGCCATTCGGCAAGCTCAGGCTGACAGTCTTTGTTATTCGAATAAATTTTTAAAGCGCGCATTTGGGCAATCGTAAAATCAGTTAATGGCGCTTCACTTCCACCAACTAAAAACTTATCCGCCATTCCCGCACGAAGCCAAGCCACTCCGTTTAATACCGCATGCAAAGCCGTAGAACACGTTATGGAATGTGAAATTTCAGGACCTGAACTCTGCAAATCATGGGCAACCCAAGAAGAAATATTTCCCAAAGTCGTCGTTGGAGAAGCCAGAGTTTGCGCTTTACCTGTTTCTAAATAGTCCTGATAATGTTTTTCGAATAAATCTGTTGCACCTCGAGACGAACCAATGTTAATTCCAAAAATATCTTTTGGAGTCCAACCCGCATTTTGCATTGCTTTTCGGGAAGCCACCATAGCATACAAAACCGATTTGTCTAAGGATTTATATTTGTTATCTGACTCTCGCAAGGCCTCAACAACGTCATCTAAATTAGTGTCCAGCTTAGCAACGTATGTTTTTTTATGGTCTAAATCATGCTCCGTAAAACAATGATTTTCATTGAGATAATTTTCCCAAATAGACTCAGGTGTATTTCCTAAAGGCGAAATGGAAGCAATGGCTGTTATAGAGATTGTTTGTTGTTGCAAGTGGATAATTTTTTATTTTGTTTCACGAAGATTTACAAAGAAAGCTCGAAGATGCGCTACGTTTTACTATTGTTAAAGAAAATTTTTAATCCTATTTCTTTGTGAATCTTTGTGTAATCACTTTGGAGGCAAAATTAAACTATTTCTAAAGCATTTTCGACAACTTGATATACTTTTTGTAATTGCTCATCGGTAATAATATATGGAGGCAGAATGTACACAATATTTCCTACTGGACGCAGAATTACTCCGTTTTCGATAAAAAATTCATAGAGTTTATTGCGCAATGTTCCATAGTAACTGGCAGAACTTTCGGTTTTTATTTCTAATGCAAAAATAACACCCAGCACTCGTGTTGTGACTACTTTTGGATGATTTTTAACACGCTTCTGAAAATCCAAATGACTTTGATTGACACGGACTATATTCGCTTGCATTTCATTGGTTTGCAATAACTCTAAACTGGCCAAAGCCGCCGCACAGCCCGTTGGATTTGCTGTAAAAGTATGTCCGTGAAACAAGGCTTTATTGATATCATCGTTATAAAAAGCGTCAAATATGTCTTGTGTAAAAGTGGTAATCGCCATGGGAATAGTTCCTCCGGTCAACGCTTTGGACAAACACATCATATCTGGTTTTTCTACCAGATAATCCGTTGCAAAAGTTTTACCCGTTTTTCCAAAACCGGTCATCACTTCATCTGCAATAGTAAGGACATTATTCTCTTGACAAATTCGCATCAATATATCTAACGATTCCGACTCATACATCACCATTCCTGCGGCCCCTTGAACCAATGGTTCAAAAATAAAACCAGCGCAGTTATTATCTTTTATTACTTTACTCAGCGCATCGTAACTTTCCTGCTCCAGTCCTTTAACCGGAACCGGAATCCGAACCACATCAATGAACATCCCTTGAAAAGCTTGGGTGTAAAAAGAAATTCCGCTCGCTGCCATAGCCGCAAAAGTATCTCCGTGAAAAGCATTTTCGAAAGCGATTATTGTCGTTTTCTTTTCTCCTTTATTGAAAAAATACTGCAAAGCGACTTTAATCGCGACTTCAACAGCCGTAGAACCATTATCAGAAAAGAATATTTTTTGTTGGTTTTTTGGTAAAATTCCCATCAACTTCTCTGCTACCAAAATAGCAGGTTCATGTGTAAATCCACCAAACAATACATGCTCTAATGTTGTGAGTTGTTTGTAAATGGCATCGGCAATAAATTTATTGGAATGTCCGTAAGGATTGACCCACCACGAGGCGATTGCATCAATATATTCTCTGTTATTTTCGTCCCAAAGCAGTGCATCTTTCCCTTTTTTAATAGCAATTGGTAACGCTGCGGTTTTGTGTTGTGTATACGGATGCCAAAGATATTGACTGTCTCTTTCAGTTAAGTTCATTTTAATTTTAGATTAACGATTGCTGATTTCAGATTTTTTGAAATTGATTTTTGAAATTGCTATTGCAATTGCAAAAGATCTTCTCGAAACAAATCGGCATATTCTTTTATTACATTTTGATCAAAATAAGGTTCTTGCACGATTCTTCCAATGCATTTCAAACCTGTTTTATTCAAAATAATTAATTCCGTTGATTTGTTTTCTTCACCTGAAAAAACAATTCCTCCAATAGTAATTTTTCGATTCTGCAAAGCTTCAACCGTCAATAAGGTATGATTAATACTTCCCAAATAATGGCGGGAAACTACGATCACTTTATAATCCGGTTGAATCAAATCAATCACACAATCATTCGCGTTTAACGGAACAAAAACACCTCCCGCACCTTCAACGACCAAATGATTCTCTGTTTTAGGTTCGATAATTTTATTTAAATCAATAGTAATACCGTCCAATTCAGCAGCGAGATGTGGACTTGCAGCAATATTCAAAGCATAACTATTGGAATGAACTACCGTCTTTTCATTAGATAAAAAACATTTGATTTTATGACTATCCGAATTTTCTAAATCGCCGGCTTGGATGGGTTTCCAGTAATCAGCTTCCAAAGCTTCTGTTATAATGGCTGATGCAATGGTTTTACCTACATCGGTTCCAATTCCTGTGATGAATAGTTTCATAAATTGATTTTAACCGCAAAGTTCGCAAAGTATTCACAAAGTTCACTATGATTGTAAAACAAAAAAACAACCCGAAAGTTGCTTTTTTATTTATTCTTCTTTTAGTTCATCTAATACTTTCCTGATTTCTTTGGCATACTTTCCATAAAAATGATGTATCCACCATTCGAGAGCTAACCCCATAAATAAAATTGAAAATATAATAATTGAAAATGTAGTTGCCAAAAAGGGAGTGCTGCTAAGTCCTTTAGTAACAAAATCTGGCGTTTCATAATACATGAATCCCAATAAAAACAATATAAGAAACGGGATTAAAGCAAATCCGAAGGTTTTATACAATTCCATATTCAGCCGAATGTCAAAATAGGTTTCATATAAACTGTCCTTAGTACTTAATGTGGTTTTGCCCAATCTTCTGTAAAACAAATATAATTTTACCAAATAATAAATACAAACCGCCACAAACATGGAAAACAGCAAATAAAATGGCACAAATGCATTGGCAGGAATGCTATAGAAAAAAGGAACAAATCCGATGAGTATAATAGAAACTATTTGATAGAAAAATTCATTTCTCAAATTCTTTTTGATTTTTTCCAAAGGCATATTAGCCGAATTTATTTTGTCTAAATTGGTTGGAAGCACGACATCCTCTGATTTGTCATTGTTCCATGCTGATTGTATATCGTTAAAATCCATATCCTTGTTTTTCTATAATTTCTTTTAATTTATTTTTTGTCCTATTTAATTTCACTCTTGCATTGCCTTCGGAAATCCCCATATTGTCTCCAATTTCTTTATGTGAATAGCCTTCCAGGTGGTAAAAGACAAGTGCTTTTTCGATTTTCTCCAATTTATTTATAGCACGATAGAAATGGTCGAGTTGTGATTCTTTTATTTCCGAATCACCCAACTCGTCTTTAATATCGTCTGAAGAGAGTGCGTGATTATCGACTTTTCGTTTCTCCTTTTTAAAGAAAACAATTGCCGTATTGACCGCCACACGATACATCCAGGTAGAGAATTGACTTTCGCATCTAAAAGTGTCATACGATTTCCAGAGTTGACAGACTATTTCCTGAAACAGATCCTGTTGATCGTCCCGATTGTCCATATACATCTTGGAAACTTTGTACAAAATCCCTTTATGTTTCTCAATTCACGCTAAAAATTCTTGTTCTTTTACCTTCAAAATACAATTAGTTCAATACAGGTTTTACAGTATAGCCAGCTTTTTTCAACAAATTAATTACTCCCAATTCTCCACCTAAATGGGCAGCGCCAACAGCAAAGAAAACGCTTTCTTTTTGCATCATTCCAGGTATTTGCTGAACCCAATTTGCATTTCTTTCATCAAGTAAGTATTTTTTTGCTTTTGCATTCATTACTTTTTCATCAGCATTGCTTTTATACATGGCATCGATGTCTTCATTTTTATAATCTATTACTAATTGTGCCGTTTCCTCTTTAGTTGAATATTGAAGCATATCAATCAATTCTGAATTTGAAAATGCTTTATCTATTGACTCTAATTGAGACTTAAACGTTTCAAAACCTGAGATTCCGATATTTTTTTTGGTCGCCATCTCCATAAAAATACTTTCGTATTGTTTCAAATCATCACATCCAAAACTTCTAACCGAAATTAAACTCATTACCGTCATCATGCTAAAAGCATCCACTTGTTTTGCTGTTACTTTTGCATTTTTTATTAATATTTCGTCTAATTTAGTTAATTCTTCTGAACTTAAAGTTGCGCTTAGAGGCTTTTTGCCCATTGCCATTTGTTCGGCATATTTTACTTCGTTTGGGTCTGACAAATTCACCTCTAAAACTAATTTATCCGACGTTTCAAATGCTTTTTTTGTTTTTTCAGAAAGAAAATAATCTCCTGAACAAATCATATGAATGGTTCCGTACACATAAGATGGTTTTGATAATCCTTTTCCTGATACTTCCCACAAAAGAGAATTTTCTAGTTTTGGAGATTTTTTTTGCGCTTGAGTTGTTACACTAAAAACAATTGCGATTACTGCTACTAATGATTTGACTAGATTTTTCATTTTGTTGGTTGATTAAGTTGATGATTATTTTGATGATTATTTTGATGATTGAAACTTCTTGTTATTGGTTATTGTATTGTTCTCTTTTTAAAGAAGCGAAAGTCGCTATAAGCAAACAACCGATAATAATAAAAAGATGAGGATACGGTTTACCATATTCATAATGGTTTACCAAAGAATAGGTTACTTGTACTGACGTTAAAAAAAGTAGTACATCACAGATGATTTTTTTCGCTGAAGTTGTTTTCGTTTTCATAATGGTTTTGTTTATTTGATTACGACTCGTAAGTAATCAGAAAAATAAAACGTTACAAAAAAATTTAAACTTTTTTACAGAAGTGAGTAAATACAATGCATCACAGCCGAAATTTCTTCAGGCGAATTATAACTGTGGAGACAAAATCGCAGACGTTCTTGACCTTCTGGAACTGTTGGAGACAAAATTGCTTTCACATCAAATCCTTTTTCCTGCAGTTGGTTGGCGATTGTTTTTACTTTTTCATTTCCTGGAATTATAGCCGACTGTATAGCCGATTTGCTTCGAACAAAAATCTGCTTTAATCCTAACATATTCTTTTCCTGATTGAAATGAATGATGTTTTCTCGAAGTATTTCTATGTTTTTTCTCTCTTTGTCTAAATAATTATAAGCAACTAAAATCGTTGCAACGGAATGTGGCGAAAGTCCCGTAGTATAAATAAAACTTCGGGCGAAATTGACCAAGTAGCTTCTCAATGCAAAAGAACCTAAAATCGCGGCTCCATGACATCCCAATCCTTTTCCAAAAGTCATGATTCGGGCAAAAACGTGGTCTTGCAATCCCAGCATTTGAACGAATCCTTCCCCTTTTGAACCAAAAACTCCCAAAGCATGCGCTTCATCAACAACTAAATGACAATGGTGTTTATCTGAAATTTGAACTAATTCTTCTAGATTAGGACAATCTCCGTCCATTGAGAAGACACTTTCGGTAACGATATAAATTTCGTTTAGCACAGTGCCTCGTCCCTCGACTGCGCTCGGGATGACACGCTCGGCGTGACAACGTAAAATCAATCTTTCTAAATCCTCAAAATCATTATGACTGAATTTATACGCTTTGGCATTTGACAGTTGAATTCCGTCCCGAATAGAGGCATGACACAACTCATCGTATAAAATTAAATCCCCTTTTTGTGGAACTGAACTAAAAAAGCCAACATTGGCATCATAACCCGAATTGAAAATTAAAGCCGTTTCTGATTGATGGAACTTAGCAATAAAATCTTCTGTTTCTTGATACAGTTTATGATTTCCAGATAATAATCGGGATCCTGTAGCTCCGTTTTGAATGATTTTATTGTTAATTAAATACTCATGCGTTTCATTAAAAATAATTTCCGATTGAGACAAACCCAAGTAATCATTGGAAGAAAAATCAATCATTTTACTTGGCAAAGGCAATCGTCGTAAAGCATTATTCTGCTTTCGAGTTTCAAGTTTAGCGGATAGAGAAGATGGAAATCGTTTCATAGTTAACAAAAATACTAAAGTTAAATAAATTTAGCCCAGATAGTTCTGGAAAGCAGAAAATAGCTCCAAAAAAAAAGCCAAACATTACTGTTTGGCTTTTCCATTTTATTAATCGAAATTACTTTAGTCAGCTAAAATAATAACTTTATTGTCTTTCATTTCAATTGTCCCTGAATTGATAGCCAGCGTATAATTTTGAGCATCTAACTTCGTGAATTTACCTGCCACTTCTTTTGCAAAAGTAAAAGAAGAAGCTGTAATTTTCACGACACCTTTTCCTAAAATAGAAACGATTGGTGCGTGGTTATTCAAAATTTGAAAGCTTCCATCAACCCCTGGCAATGTAACCGAAGTCACTTCTGCTGAAAATAATTTTGCTTCTGGTGATACTATTTCTAATAACATAATTTTTGAGTTAGAAGTTAGGAGTTAGAAGTTAGGAGTTAGAAGTTGGGAGTTAGAAGTCGGGAGTTAGAAGTTGAAATCCTCGTAAAAGAATTTTAATCTAAAACATAAAATCTACTGCACCAAACTTTTAACCTATAACCTATAACCTATAACTTTATTAAGCTTCCGCTAACATTTTTTCTCCAGCTTCGATAGCTTCTTCGATAGTACCTTTAAGGTTAAAAGCTGATTCTGGCAAGTGATCTAATTCACCGTCAATAATCATGTTAAATCCTTTGATGGTATCTTTAATGTCAACTAATACCCCTTTTAATCCTGTAAATTGCTCAGCAACGTGGAAAGGTTGAGATAAGAAACGTTGTACACGACGCGCTCTTGAAACGGCTAATTTATCATCTTCTGATAACTCTTCCATACCAAGGATTGCGATGATATCTTGTAATTGTTTGTATTTTTGTAAAATCTCTTTCACTCTTTGAGCACAGTCATAATGCTCATCACCTAAAATTTGAGGAGTAAGGATTCTTGAAGTTGAATCCAATGGATCCACCGCAGGATAAATACCTAACTCAGCAATTTTACGAGACAATACCGTTGTTGCATCTAAGTGAGCAAAAGTTGTAGCCGGAGCCGGATCCGTTAAATCATCCGCAGGAACGTAAACCGCTTGTACAGATGTAATAGAACCTTTGTTTGTTGATGTAATACGCTCTTGCATCGCACCCATTTCAGTAGCCAATGTTGGTTGGTACCCTACTGCAGATGGCATACGACCTAAAAGTGCCGAAACCTCAGAACCTGCTTGTGTAAAACGGAAGATATTATCCACGAAGAACAATACATCTTTACCTTGATCAGTTCCTGCACCATCACGGAAATACTCTGCAATAGATAGTCCAGAAAGTGCCACACGAGCACGAGCTCCTGGAGGCTCATTCATTTGACCGAAAACGAAAGTAGCTTTAGACTCTCTCATTCCTGGCATATCCACTTTAGATAAATCCCATCCTCCATTTTCCATAGAGTGCATGAACTCATCCCCGTATTTTATAATTCCTGACTCTAACATCTCACGAAGTAAGTCATTTCCTTCACGTGTTCTTTCTCCTACTCCTGCGAATACTGAAAGTCCACCGTGACCTTTTGCGATATTGTTAATCAACTCTTGAATCAATACTGTTTTACCAACACCTGCACCACCGAACAATCCAATTTTACCCCCTTTTGAGTAAGGCTCAATTAAATCGATTACTTTAATACCTGTGAATAAAACTTCAGAAGAAGTTGATAAATCTTCGAATTTTGGTGCTTGTCTGTGAATAGACATCCCGTTTTCTCCTGTTTTTGGCAAGTTTCCTAAACCATCAATGGCATCTCCAATTACGTTGAACAAACGACCGTAAACATCGGCTCCAATTGGCATTTGGATAGGGTTTCCTGTTCCAACTACTTCATAACCTCTACTCAAGCCATCTGTTGAGTCCATCGAAATGGTACGAACTGTATTTTCACCAATGTGAGATTGCACTTCAAGTACTAATAAAGTACCATCTTTTTTTGTGATTTCTAATGAATCATAAATTTTTGGAAGTTCAACATCCTTACCGTTGAAAACAACGTCAACTACTGGGCCAATGATCTGGGCAACTTTTCCTATTACTTTAGACATTACTTATGTATTTATTAAATAGCTATTTAGGTTTATGAAACAGAACCAATCGAAACTTATCGATTAGACACTTTTTTCAGTGCGCAAAGATAATTTTTTAAAATATAAAATCAATAATTTTTTTTATAAAAAACAGGATAATTTTAACGGATTGTCTCAAACCCGTTCATAAACAAACAAAAACGCTAGATTTTAATGAAATAAAAAACCACCGCGTCATCAAACGGGTGGCTTTTTACTTAAAACAATATCATTAAATTAAAGTGTGCTTGGAAATAAAATTCTATAGTTACTTAGATCTACTCCCTTTAAATTTGACCCATAAGTCGTATTAATAGCCTCAATAAATTTATTTGCAATCAACGCATATCCTCTTGGACTAGGGTGAACACCGTCAAGGGAAAAACCACCACCTGTAACAAAAGCAGCTGTTACCGTAAATCCATTTCCTGAAATCCCACCATTTACAAGTTGATTCATTATCGCTTTGGTATCTACAAATGCCAATCCTTTTGCATCAGCCACTGCTTTAATCGTTAAATTGTAAGCATCCGTTGCTGTTACAATTTCAGATAACTCATTTTTTGACAAAACCCATTTATCAGATAATGGGGCTGCCGTTCCGTTTCCTCCAGCCAAATGAACTTGGGCGCTAACTCCACCAGAACTTAAAAGAATATAATCCATTGCGGTAGCTTGTCTCATTTTTATCAACCCTGGATTCACCATAGTTATATCAGTTAAATATTCATCTACAATCACGACAGGATTTTGACCTACAATAAAATTAATTGTTCTTTGTAATCTTTCCGCTTCTGTTATAATATTCAAATTTTTTGCAGCCATTAGACCACCATTATACGCAGCATACCCGCTATTTAATGCTGCTACTTGTGCTGCAGCCAAGGGTACTGCGTTATATTTAACAGTTGTAAAATAAGGAAGGTTGCTTACATAAGGAAGATTAGCCACAACTCCCTTAGCTCCTTTTTCTGTTAATTTTGTAATCAATGTTGAATAGACAAAATCAAACGTAGCTGCTGGAGTAATATCATCTCCATTAACTGGATCTTGAGATTTAGGAACACCTCCCGCAAGCGCATAACCCAAAACATCATTTCCACCAATCCATAAAGAGAAAAAAGTAGGCAACTGTGTTGCCACATCAGCCAACACCGTAGTCGTCGCTGAAGAAGCAAAACGAGCAAAATACGGATTTGCCGTTTTCAGAGGAACTCCTGCAACAGCACCGTAATTTGGGGCTATTAAATGAAAACTCTTAGCTCCCGGAATCCCCATATTATTAAATGTCCCTGTCAAACGAGTTGTTATTTCAGTTGTCGGCCTTCCCGAAACAGGCACTGGCCCACTACCGTTGAAATACAACCTTGGACTAGCCGCCACATTACCCATAAACAAAAAACCTCCAATATTATCAGCCATAAGCGGAGTGGTAAACGCTCCTCCACCCACTAATGCAAATTGTTGCGCCAAAACATTTGGATAAGCACCTTCCTGACCTTTAACAAACAAAGCTCCATCACTATAACCCGCAGCAAAGGAATCCCCCAATGCAACATATTTAGCAAAATCGGCCGAACCCGCCGTTAGAGGCAATCCATCGGATGAATCTGGAACCGTTGTAATTTCATCATTGTTATCACAAGCCACAAAGGTTAACGAAACCAATAAAAGCCATTTAAAATTTTTTATCATAGTAGTATATTTTTGAAATTATCTCTCTCCTTCCCTCCTTTTCAGAAAGAGGAAAGAAAAAAGCAAATACTTTTGTTTTATTTATATAACTTTAATTACGGATTGATTGTCCAAGAAGCAAAATACTGTTGTCCTATTAATCCAGCACCTAATACTTGAGTATATTCCTTTCCACCAATATTTGAAGCTCCTAATTTTAGTGTTGATTTTAGTTTTGGTATATTATAATTGATTTGAGCATCAATTACCGTAGCAGCATCAATCATTCCATCTGCCATTGTAGACTGCCATAGATATTCATTATTCCATCTTCCACTTATGTTAAATCCAAAATTATTGAACAACTTTTCATTTCCTAATGACGCCTTCACTCTGTGTTTAGGAGTATTGAAACCAGCTTCAAAACTTGGATCTTTAGCCTGGTCGAATTTAAATTCAGCATAATTATAATTAACGCCCACCTCAAAATCGTTATATACTTTCTTAGAAAGACCAAGTCCAAAACCAAGTGATTTGATTTCCACATCAGTATTCGTATACAATTGGTACACACGATAATCACCCCCTTTAAGAGCGGCTAACGTTTGAAATCCTGGATCTGCAGGATTAACAGCTGGATTAGGAGAGTCTTGCGTTGTACCGTAATAAGGAGCCACGACATTTAAATTCCCAATAAAATCGTTATAAATATTATAATACCCATTAATATCAATAGACACATCATTCACAAACGAACGATAGCCTAATTCAAATGCTTTAACCTGTTCTGGCTTTACATAATCTACATTCGTTTTTCTCAACAATGCCGCATTTCCAGTTGCACTAAACTGACCTACTGATGTTGCTGTATAAGAATTATTATAAGCTCTTAAGCCATTCATAACTACTGTATTAGAACCTAATACAGATTGCCCAAAAGCAGAAATCGTACCACTTCCATCAATATCATTTCCTCTCACTTCTGAAAATCTTGTTAAATTATCCGGAGCCGAACCAAGCAACAAAGCACTTCCAACATTAAAACCAATGTATTGGTCTTGTGTAGATGGATTTCTAAAACCTGTCTGGAAAGATCCTCTAAAATTATGCCTTCTACTTTCTCCTCCAGTATACACTAGAGAAAGCCTTGGAGAAATGTTACCATCGAAATTTTTTGACTTATCATAACGAACTGAACCCGTGAACTTCAATCTGTCGTCTATGAATTTTTTTGACAACTGAGTGTACGCCCCATAATCATTATAGAATATAGGACCATCTTTATCCGTATATATTCTACCATGAGAATTCAGTTGATATTGCCTATAAGAACCTCCTACTTGTATTTCAGCAAACTTCACAAGATCTTTAAAATTATAATTCGCATCCGAATGGTATATCTTAGAATTGTCTACCAATTTTGATCCCGTAAGAACGCTTGGCTCAGCAATAACAGTATTAAATGCATTTTTAAACTGTGGAGAACCCGGCAAAAAACGCGATCCATTTGGCGCAGTTGGTTTCGCAGGATCCACATAAGACATCAACACTGTTCCTCCTATTAAGCCTGTTGGCGAAATATTATAATCCGCAAAATTTCTGGCTCCTGCATGTGCTTGTTCAGGAAATTGACCCGCCAAAGTTGCCTGAGCATAAGCAGTTGCATAATCCGTAAACCAGTTTTTATCCGCTTTCCACATTCTATTAATATTAATTCCCGTAAAAAGCATATCATACGATCTCCCCCCATCTTCACTAGTAGTATAACCTCTTATAAAGAAATTCTTCCCTTTTATCTCTAACTTATGCTGTTGCATGAAAAAATCATTCAGATAATACCTATTCGCTCCTTGATAAACAGCATTTCCAAAACCAAATTTACTTTGCCAAATAACTTCTATATTTTCGTTTCCAAAAGGCCTGTAGTGAAGTGAAAAATCAATTTTAGTGTTACTTGCTTTATTATCCGTCAGATCTACTTCATTATAACCTGTTCTTGAAATTTTATCACTAGGCAAAGTTGGAGCCGATATTACCGTCGCAACCTCATCTCCATACACATTGATTCCGTCATAACCATAATGACTTCTAGTCTTTCCAGGAGTAAGCTTGTCATCATAGTTTGTCGCATACCAATCTGTACCTTTCATATAAGTAAAATTAACCTTACCTGCTAATTTAGGACTAAACGCATGTGCCATTCTAACTCCATAATCAATATAGTCATTGTTCCCTGCCGCTTTTTGACTAGTTTGTCCAAACTTTGCATAAGCTGTAATTCCTTGACTTGTAAATGGACTTTTACTATTCATAAACAAAATACCATTAAAAGCGTTTGCTCCATATAAAGCAGATGATGCTCCCGGCAACAACTCAACACTCTGAACATCAATTTCAGAAACACCAATCATATTTCCTAACACAAAATTTAATAATGGCGAAGAGTTATCCATTCCATCAACCAACTGCATAAAACGTGTATTGGCAACCGTAGCAAAACCACGTGTATTTATTGATTTAAAAGACAAACTACTTGTATTCATTTGAACTTCTTTCAAATTCTCTAAACCATCATAAAAAGTTGGAGATGCCGATTTTTTAATATCAGCTATACCCATTCTTTCAATTGTCACTGGCGATTCTAACACTCTCTCTGGAGTTCTTGAAGCCGAAACTACTATCTCGTTTAGTTTAGTCTCTTCATCCTGAAGCTTTACAACTAACTTCTGAGTATTAGAAGAAACACTAATCTTTTGAGAACTATACCCTACACTCGTAACCTCAATTGTAAAAGGCGGTTTTCTAGACGATTGTAAAGTAAAAGAACCATCAAAATCGGTAATCGCACCTGAAGTGTCTCCAACGATTTTAATATTGGCTCCAGGAATAGGTTGGTTGTTACTATCTGTAACAATACCTGAAATTGAATTCTGAGCAAAAGTCAGGCTGCAAAAAAACAATGACAAAAAAAGTAAATACACTCTCATTGGGTTATAATTTGTTGGTTTATGAAGCCAAAGTACAAATATTTTTGATATTAATAAAAAAGCCCCTTAAAAATTTCATATTTATCAGTTATTTTGCCTCATTTACACTTATTCTACATTTATTTTTTATTACTATATGTTGAAAATTATGTAATAATAACAGAATATCATTATGCATGCATATAAAAAATACATATATCACAAAATAATTATTAAATTTTAGATATTTGATAAAAGTGACAAAAGAGCTAAAATTTATCATTTTTTTCACCTTTATCAGGCATTTAAAACAAACCACTATCAAAAAAAATACTTATTCAAAAAAAAAGCCTCGAAAGAAAATCTTTCGAGGCTTTTTTTAAAATAGTATGATGTAAAATCTGTTTCGTAAATAAATTTATTCTACGGTTACTGATTTTGCTAAATTACGAGGTTGATCTACATTGCAACCACGCATAACAGCAATATGATAAGACAAAAGCTGTAACGGAATAGTGGTAATCAATGGCGATAAAGCATCTGAGGTTTCAGGAATTTCAATAACATAATCAGCTAATTCACGTACTTGTGTATCTCCTTTAGTCACTACAGCAATAATTTTTCCACTTCTTGATTTAATTTCCTGAATATTACTTACAATCTTGTCGTAGTGCCCTTGTTTTGGAGCAATAACAACTACAGGCATATGTTCATCAATTAATGCAATTGGCCCGTGCTTCATTTCTGCAGCCGGATATCCTTCCGCATGAATATAAGATATCTCTTTAAGTTTTAGCGCTCCTTCAAGAGCTACAGGAAAATTATATCCTCTTCCTAAATAAAGACAATTTGGAGCATCTTTAAAAACAGAAGCAATTTCTTTTGCTTTCTCATTTGTTTCTAAAGCTTCTTTTACTTTCTCAGGGATAATTTCCAATTCTTGTAAATAAGTATGAAAATCACTATTTGACAACGTTCCTTTGGCTTTTGCTAAACGCAAAGCAATCATTGTTAACACCGTAATTTGTGTCGTAAAAGCTTTAGTCGAAGCAACACCTATTTCTGGTCCGGCGTGGGTATAAGCACCTGCATGTGTCTCTCTTGAAATAGAAGAACCCACTACATTACAAACACCAAACACAAAGGCACCATGTTCTTTGGCCAATTTTATCGCAGCCATAGTATCTGCCGTCTCTCCAGATTGAGAGATAGCAATAACTACATCTTTACTATTTATGATTGGGTTTCTATATCTAAACTCCGAAGCATACTCTACTTCTACCGGAATACGTGTAAACTCTTCAAAAACGTACTCCGCAACTAAACCTGCGTGCCATGAAGTTCCACAAGCCACTATAATAATTCTGTCGGCATTAAGGAATTTTTCTAAATTATCCTCAACTCCTGCCATTTGAATAATACCTTCATTAGCATGGAGTCTTCCACGATACGTATCTTTAATAACACTTGGTTGCTCATAGATTTCTTTAAGCATAAAATGATCGTAACCACCTTTTTCAATTTGCTCTAAGTTCATTTGAAGTTCCTGAATATAAGGATCAACTAAAGAATCATCTTTAATTTTTCTAATTTTCATGGCTTTATGCAATCTGATATTTGCCATTTCGCCATCTTCAAGATAGATCGCATTTGAAGTGTATTCTATAAAAGGCGAAGCATCTGATGCGATGAAATATTCTCCTTCTCCTACACCTATTGCCAATGGACTTCCTAATCTGGCAGCAACAATTTCGTTTGGATTTTTTTTATCAAAAACCGCAATCGCATAAGCTCCCACCACTTGATTCAGCGCCACCTGAACTGCCTTTCCCAGTTTTAAATTGTCCTTTGTCTGTACCTCTTCGATAAGATTTACCAACACCTCAGTATCAGTATCAGAATGAAAAACATATCCTCTTTTTATCAATTCAGCTTTCAATGGCGCATAATTCTCAATAATACCATTGTGAATTATCGCTAAATCTCCTGAATTTGAAAGATGAGGATGTGAATTAACATCGTTTGGCACACCATGGGTAGCCCAACGAGTATGCCCAATTCCTATAGTTCCGTTTGTTGTAATTTCTTTAGAAGCTTTCTCTTCAAGATCCGAAACCTTACCTTTTGTTTTACAAAGTTTTAGATTTTCACCGTCATATAACATCACACCGGCGCTATCATAACCTCTATATTCGAGTCTCTTTAATCCTTTTATTACAATAGGATAAGCCTCTCTATAACCGATATATCCAACGATTCCACACATAATCTTGCTTTAATTAGGTTTTGTATAATAAATTTCAAGTTTCAATCTCTTATCATTAGGAACTGTAGATTTCCCTCCATGTAAAATAGTTCCCAAAGGATTCATAACAGATCCTTTTGGCGCCCCGGAAATAAATGCGTTCGGAGTTCTCAACTGATGAGAAGCTATTGCAGTAATATCTTCAGTAACTACAAGCCCTAATTTAACATTGGTCGAATCCGCGTATTTCACAAGATTCCTTATTTGATTTGTAATCCTGATTTTATACGTCACTCCTTTTTTGGTTGTTGCATCTTTAGTTAAATTACCATCAAAAATAAATTTTGATTTCTTTGCATTAACGCTATTTGTGGTCAAATCCATATAATAATCGACTATAGGTCGGTTATTATTAAAATCATAAATATAAATTCTTTGTGGCTCATAGCTACTGGCCATAGCAGCAGCGTCTATATGAAAGACAAGATTCGCTTCATTAATCAACCACCCACTATTTCTAATCGCTTCTAACTGACCCGGAGTATTAAAAAGACTTATCACAGCCACAGATCCTTCACCACCTTTTAAGTACAACTTATCATCACCTTCAGTTGTATTTCCAGTATTTGGCAAAGCATTATAAGCAAGTCCACTACCTGCAAAATCAGTATTCAACAAACTCACGGCGTTTCCTTTCATATCAAGAACTATCGTTTTTTTAACTCGTGTAATTGTAGTCACACCACCAGTTGTTGTAGACAAATCCTCATTATATTTTACAGTAATTTTTCCTGCTTTAAAATTCAACATCGCTAAATTTCCAGCACTACTTCCTGATTTTTCCATTTTAAAATAAAGTCCTCGGAAATACTCTTTGAAAACATCATTTGAAGCCAATTTCCCGGCAGCTACAGCATCAATTATTCTTGTTTTGAAATAGCCTTTATTCAGATTCAACTGCATTCCCGGAGGTGTTCTTGTAGTCGTAACTACTTTTGTAATCGAGTCTGTTACGGTCACAACATGTTCTGCAGGATTAAAGAAAAATTTATCGTTTTGAGCTAAATTTGAATCATCATTTAAACGATTTGTTTTTTTAACATTGTCAAATTCAGCATTTTGATCTGTAAAATATTTTTGAGGCTGTAGAAATCCACCTACAGGATCTGCATCTCTCATATAATAACCCGATTCATAAACACTTAGTTTCATCTCAGCCTTATCCGGACCATAAATCGAATCTAGTGTATACTCATGACTACCATCCGTTTTTGTAACTGTTTTTGATGCATCATAATAATATGGAATCGTCAAAACAACACTTTCAACATAAGGCCTTGTGCTTACAGTGGTAACCTCATCTGCTAAAGTTAATTGAGTTCCAAAATTGGCCGTTGTTTCACCAAAATTTGTACTATTATAAATCCCCAAAGGATTTACTTCAAGATTATTGGATTGTATTGGCCCTGTTTTTTGATTGTAAGCTAAAACATCGTACGTTTCTTTTTTGAGGTCAAAATTGTTTTCACCAATTAAATCACCTCCTATTTCATTATAATCTTTATCACAGGAATATAAAAAAACAACACTCGCAACTACCAGAATTTTCTTAAAAAAAGAATTATTGTACATATTTATTAAAAAAGTTTAATTTAAAGAACCTCGTTTCTATAGAAATTAGTATACGCTTCTGCGAATGCATCTTTCGGTGCGAAAGGTAAAAAAGGTTTTCCTGAAGATTCTATATATTTTGTTAAACTTGAAGACAGGTTTTCGGAAGCGATAATTACCGCATCGGAATGTTTAATGGTAGTCTTAATAATATTTTCGTAGTTTGGAACTTCCAAATCAGAAATTGCCTCATCAGGAATACCGTCAAATTTCACTTTATTAATCATCTCCACATCTAAAGTGCCTTCAAAAGACTGACCGTAAACCGAAGTAACAATCTTTGTTTCTGAAAACAACGCTTCGTTTTTATAAAAATGCTTCATATAAACGGGCAACATAGCAGCCATCCATCCATGAACGTGAATAATATCAGGAACCCAATTGAGTTTTTTCACGGTTTCAACAACTCCTTTTGCAAAGAATATGGCACGCTCATCATTATCAGGATACATTACACCTTCTTCATCAGCAAATGTGGCTTTCCTTTTGAAATACTCATCATTATCGATAAAGTAAACTTGTATTCTTTCTTTTGGTATGGAAGCCACCTTTATAATCAAAGGCATATCCAAGTCGTTTACTACCAAATTCATCCCCGAAAGTCTAATTACTTCGTGCAATTGATGTCTTCTCTCGTTAATATTTCCATACCTTGGCATAAAAATTCTTATCTGTCCACCTTGATCGTTAATCATTTTCGGCACGTCGTAAGACATTAAAGAGACCTCATTTTCAGCGAGATAAGGCACCACTTCAGATGATACATATAATATCCTCTTATCTTTCATATTGTAATTTACTTAATTTATTGGCAATAAAAACCACGCAAAATTACAAAATTTTATGCAGTTATTAACTAAAATAGTAAGTTTGCATTTAATTTTAATAATACCGCCATGCATATTTTCTACGGAAAAGCATCTTTAATCGACTATTTGAAATCTATAAAAACCGTCCAGTCCACTATTGGATTTGTTCCCACCATGGGCGCTTTACATCAAGGTCATTTGGCATTAATGCAAAAATCATTACTGGAAAATGAAAATACTGTCGTGAGTATTTTTGTAAATCCAACACAGTTTAACAATCCTGAAGATTTAGCAAAATACCCAAGAACATTGGAAGAAGACGTAAGAAAACTTACTGCTTTAAATCCAAATATAATTCTATACGCCCCATCTGTTGAAGACATTTATGACGGAAAACCACTTTCTCAATCTTTCGATTTTGATGGACTTGAAAACCAAATGGAAGGCAAATTCAGACCCGGACATTTTAATGGCGTAGGCACCATTGTAAAACGTCTTTTTGAAATAGTGGAACCAACAAACGCGTATTTTGGCGAAAAAGATTTTCAACAATTACAAATTGTCAAAAAAATGGTTGCCAAAAACCACTTAAAAGTAAACGTAATTGGTTGTCCCATTTATAGAGAATCTAATAATCTTGCCATGAGCTCCAGAAATGAACGTTTATCAACCGAAGAAAGAGACGAAGCGGCTATTATTTACAAAACACTAACCGCGGCAAAAGAAAAATTTGCAGCCAATAGTACTGCAACTATTTCAGAATGGGTTCAAAAATCATTCAACAAGAACACGCGCTTCACATTAGAATATTTCGTAATTGCTGATGAGGCAACACTTTTACCTAGTACCAGAAAAAATAAAAATAAAAAATACCGTGCTTTCATTGCGGTACTAGTCAACAATATTCGATTGATTGACACCATTTCATTAAATTAATTTACTTTTGTAACATGCAAATTCAAGTCGTAAAATCAAAAATACACCGAGTAAAAGTAACTGGAGCCGATTTAAATTATATCGGAAGCATTACCATAGACGAAGCTTTACTGGAAGCCTCCAATATCATTGAAGGAGAAAGAGTATTCATCGTAAACATCAACAATGGCGAACGCTTTGACACCTATGCTATCAAAGGTGAAAAAAATTCAGGCATCATAACCCTAAATGGTCCAGCAGCCAGAAAAGTACAAAAAGACGATATTATCATCATTATTTCGTATGCCATCCTAGAATTTGAAGAAGCCAAAACTTTCAAGCCTTGGATTATTTTCCCTAACGAAAATGACAATTCTTTGACCTAATTCTTCAGAGAAAAAATACGTAGTGATGTACTTTTTGAAAAAGATAAACTCTTTTTTTATCACTCAAAGTAAAAATATTTAATTCCATAAGCTACTGACTATCTGATTTTACAACTAAAAATCAGATAGTCAGTTGTTTTTATTGTTTGTCGCAATTTGAAGGTACTAAATCCTATTTATTTCCCTAAAAAGCAAGTGCATTTCTAGCGCCTTAACTTTTCTTGTTTTTTAAATAAAAGTAAATAAAGTATTATATTGCTGTCTTATTTAGATGTACTTTAATTTCTAAACGCTCCAAATTATGAAACAACTATTACTATTCTTGTTTTTCTCCATTACTGCATTTTCACAAAAAACCACCATACCATTCGATTCAAATGCGTTGGGCGAAAGCCGGGAAATTACAATTGGCTTACCGCCTTCTTTCGAAAAAAACCCAAATAAAAAGTACCCGATACTTATTTTACTCGATGGCGATTACTTATTTGACCCATTTTACGGCGCTTTGAACTACGGTGCCTACTGGGATGATTTGCCAGAAATGATTGTCGTTGGCATAAGCCAAAACAAAAATAACGAACGCATTGACGACAGCACTTATGATGAAGCGGATGGAGTTCCTTCAGGAAAAGGGGCGAAATTCTTCGAGTTTATTGGCGCCGAATTACTTCCGTACATCGAAAAAAAATACCCAGTTGCACCATTCCGAATTATTGCAGGACACGACACTACAGCAGGATTTTTAAACTTTTTTCTATATAAAGACAATCCTATATTCAATGGATATATTTCATTGAGTCCGGAACTGGCTCCTGAAATGGAAAACCGCATTCCAGAAAAACTTTCAAATTTAAAACAACCTGTTTTTTATTATCAATCCAATGGAGATGGAGACATAAAAAAAATTCAAGAGTCTATAAAAAAACTAGACGAAAACATAAAACAGGTTACTAATCCTGCATTAAATTACAAGTTCGATAATTTTAAGGGCGCATCACACTATTCGCTTGTATTGTATTCGATTCCAAATGCCTTATACCAATTTTTTGATGCCTACAAACCTATTTCATCTACTGAATACAGTGAAAAAATTGCTGTGCTTCAATCCGGTTATGTGGATTATTTGACCAATAAATATGCTGTTTTGTCCAAAAGTTTAGGTTTAAAAATCCCTATTCGTGTAAACGATTTCAAAGCCATTGAAGCAGCAATTCTAAAAAATAAAGCCTATCCTGAATTGGATAAATTAGCAGAAATTGCCAACAAAAATTACCCAAAATCAATGCTTGCCGATTATGAATTGGGACTAATGTATGAAAAAATGGGCGACCCGAAAAAAGCCGCGAAACGCTATCAAAGTGGATCCCAATTAGAGGAAATTGGAGATCTGACAAAAAACATGATGATGGAAAAATACGATGACATGATAAGCCAAACACCAAAAAAATAATGTCAAAAGTAAAAACAACTTTTTTTTGCCAAAACTGTGGCGCACAATATGCAAAATGGCAAGGACAATGCAATTCTTGTAAAGAATGGAATACCATTGCGGAGGAAATTATCCAAAAACAAGAAAAAACAGCTTGGAAAAGCGAAACTACTTCCAGCAGTAAAGCACCAAAACCATTACGAATAAACGAAATTGATTCTGCTCAGGAAATCCGAATGGACACCACCGATGGCGAACTTAATCGCGTGTTGGGAGGCGGAATAGTTCCCGGCTCCTTGATTCTTTTGGGCGGTGAACCCGGCATTGGAAAAAGCACCCTTTTACTTCAAATTTCTTTAAAATTACCATATAAAACTTTATATGTTTCGGGCGAAGAAAGTCAGAAACAAATAAAAATGCGTGCCGAAAGAATCACGCCCAGCGGCGACAATTGCTATATTCTTACGGAAACCAAAACACAAAATATATTCAAGCAAATTGAAGCTATTGAACCGGAAATTGTGATTATCGATTCCATTCAAACATTGCATACGGATTATATTGAATCCACTCCCGGAAGTATTTCACAAATCCGTGAAACCACAGCCGAGTTGATCAAATTTGCCAAAGAAACCAATATTCCGGTGATTCTAATTGGTCATATTACCAAAGATGGAAACATAGCAGGACCAAAAATTCTGGAGCACATGGTCGACACGGTTTTACAATTTGAAGGCGACCGAAATCACGTCTATCGCATTTTACGTTCGTTAAAAAACCGTTTCGGTTCTACTGCTGAAATAGGAATTTATGAAATGCTGGGCAATGGTTTGCGCGAAGTTTCGAATCCTTCGGAAATATTGATTTCACATAAAGATGAGGAATTATCGGGAACCGCAATTGCCTCCACATTAGAAGGCATGCGCCCTTTGATGATTGAAATACAAGCCTTGGTAAGTACTGCCGTTTATGGAACACCGCAACGCAGCACCACGGGTTATAATGCCAAAAGACTCAATATGATTCTGGCCGTTTTAGAGAAAAGAGCCGGTTTCAGGCTTGGCGCCAAAGACGTTTTCCTAAACATAACCGGAGGAATTTCGGTAGATGATCCGGCGATAGATTTGGCTGTTGTTGCCGCCATTTTATCATCGAATGAAGATATTGCAGTCAATAAAGATTTTTGCTTTGCAGGCGAAGTCGGCCTTTCAGGCGAAATACGTCCGGTTAACCGCGTGGACCAACGCATTCAGGAAGCCGAAAAATTAGGTTTTTCGACCATTTTTGTATCCAAATACAATAAAATTGCGTTGAAAAACACCGGAATAAAAATTCGATTGGTGGCCAAAATTGAAGATGTGGCGAGTGAATTGTTTGGGTAAAATTTAATATTATGAAATACATTTGTCTTTTTTTGATATTCATCATTTATACTTCCGTTTTTGCACAGAAAGAAAAATTACGGCTTCATACAAAAGAATATGATGATTATACTAATGAGTATTATTATTTAAACAAGAAAAACGACACTGTTATTAAACTCAATCGAGGAGAGTTTACTTGGATTTACAATGATTCTATCCAATATTTCTTTACTGGATTTGACACCAAATTAAAAAAATTTGTTGGAAGAGATTTAAAAAATAAATTCCTTTTTCAGTTGTGTGTTGGGCCAGAATTTGACATTGATTTTCTACAGGAAAATAGAATTCGAATAACCGATTCAACTGAATTGATTGGTTTTGCAAATGAGAAAGGGAAAATTATAATTGAACCACAATTTTATATTGTTACAAGGTTTTCTAACGGTTACGCTATCTTTGGAAAAGAATGTAAAAAAGAATATTGGGAAAAAGAAAAACACGATGACTGCAATCATTACTCGATAATTTGTAGAATTCACGGCGTGATTGACAAGAAAGGAAAAATTATTGAGGAAGGCAATCTCACATTTGAAGAATTAATCAAAAAGTACAATTGGAAACCTGAATTTGATTAATGAAACCCTACTCGGAAATATTACAAATCGTCAATACCTTTCATGAACTTGGAGAAACTATCGAGTCCGCCCAATTTTTAATTGAAGAATATGGTCTAGAAAACCCAAATTTCAAAGGCTTCGAATTAAGGGAAAAAGCCAAGCCGGAATTTATCCTGATGACAACCGAAGGCGTTTTAGGCGAACCCCAAATCATCCGAATTCCTGAAAACACATTCGAATATCCACTGGAATTAATGCTCAATCTTCTGGCGCATGAAATGATTCACGTAAGTCAAAAAACGAAAGAAAACTTGATTGAAGACAAAAATGAAAGGGAATGGCAAGCGTATTATGAAATGCTTTTTCATAAAAAATTCCCTCAAATTCCTGAGCTTTCTGATTTTCACAAACGCTTCTTCGCAAAAAAAGCGTTGGAATACTACAACAGAATGGGCGAAGGTTCAGAACTTCAATTAAAATACGTCAATCAAAAACTGGAAATAGACAATCTGCTGTCTTTTATAGATGCAAAAACTAAATAATACTTTTTGACAGTCCGTTATTTGTACAGGTCAAACGCATTAAAATAAGTTGAAGTTTAAACCACATAAAAACATAGTGTTTATTCCTGCAAAAATAAATTTCGACGATGATAAGAGTTCACAATAGAAAAAAAAGTATTGGCTTTTTTTCTATGTCACCTAAATTTCGACTGTTCGGAACAGATTTAAATCAAAAATTAAATTAATTTCTATGTTTCTCCTATGTTTGCGAAGTTATCGATTTTAATTATTAAAGTCCATAAATTTGAATAATGAAGTGAAAAGGAATGAGAGAACATATGTCCCTAAATAGTTCAAAGAA
>NZ_JBLVPV010000027.1:0-41500 GCF_048286775.1 Flavobacterium glycogeni | reverse complement strand
GATTTCATTACTAACCTCGTAAAAGCTACAAGCAAAAAAGAGGTAATGAGTATCTGTGGATATAGCTATGTGTTTTTAGATGAAATTTGGACTATATAATACATGTGTTTGGTATAAAACTTTTAATTGGAACAACCCCGTATTTACCATTGAAACCGTAGGCATATTTATACTCCAGAATACATTGCCTTGACTAAGGAGTTCTATTTGAAACTTTAGTTTGCTTTAAGAATGCTTTTAAACTGGTATAATATTCTTTCTAACAAACGTAAATCTTCAGTTACAATCTCAGCAGAGCCTGTCATTTCCTGTTGAAAAGGAATATTTTTTTTATAATTTGTTTCCAAATTTTCAGGAAGTGAAACATCTAACAATAAATTCCCTTCTTTATCCGGCACCAATGAAATATTTTTCACTTTACCTTTCAACACGCCAAACTCTCTATCAGGAAAATTTGCCAAACGAATATTAACGCGTTGACCCATCTTAATTTTTCCGGAATTTTGAGCCGGAGCTTTTACTTTGCCCACATATCCTTTTTCTAACGTGGGAATTATGGAGAATACATTATCCCCTGCAGTTATGGTCTGGTTCTCTGTCCAAATTTGTAAAAAAGAAACTCGTCCTTCAATAGATGATTTTAACACATACGCCAATTCCCAATCTTTTATGATTTTCTTCAATTGATAAAAAGATTGAATCTTGTTACTTTCCAAATTAACTTCTTCTTTGGTTCCGTTAATTCTTGTGCCCTCGCTATTTCTATTATTACTAATTAAGGATGATTTTAATTGCGAAATACTGCTCAACAGACTTTTATAATTTTTCTCGGCTTGAAGATATCCCAATTTCTTATTTTCAAAATCTTGCGCAGATACCACCCCTTTATTAAATAAAATTTCAAATCGATTCACATCATTCTTCTGAAGCAGCAATTCAGATTCATTTATGCTTTTTTGTTGTTGCAAAAGATCTAAACGCTCTCTAATCTGAATACTTTCTGAATTATTAGCCTTATTTTCGATTTGAAAAGGATGCAGATCTGAATTAAGCTCATCCGCTATATAAGCTGTATAAAAGGCAGAAAAGGCACTTTCAATATCACCCAATTGCACATTTTTCAATAACCCAAAAGGAAAATTATTTTTCTTTGAATTAATATTTATTGTATCAATGACGCTTTTCAATACATACACATCTTTATAATTAGCAGGATTCTCAATTATTGCTAAAGGTGTATTTGCTGCAACTTTATTCTTATCGGTTATTAAAATTGCTTCAATTCTCCCAGAAGTTTTTGCCACCAACTTTTCAGGCGGAATATTTGTCGTGATAGTAACTTGTGTTGTTATAACATCCGGATATTTAACAAACCAAGAAACAAAAAAAAGCATCAGGATAATTCCAAAAATCAAAACGGTACCCCAACGGATCATCCAATGTGGAACTCTTGTGAGAATATCTTGAACCTCTTCGCTTCTAAGCTGGAAGTCGGGAGTTGGGCGCTGGGAGTTAGGAGTTCTTCTTTCAGACATTTTACTGTTTTATTTTAGATTTGAAGGCAATTAACATATTCATTAAATTAAAAGCTTCATTATAATGTTTTTCAAATATTTCTTTGGTCATATAATTCCTTCTCTCTGCTTTATACAAACAGGTTACCGTTTCTGCCAATGAACGAACAGAGTATCCTAAAAACCGATTAAATTCGGCATTTGATTGTAAAATTGAACCCTCCGAGATATTTAAAGCTACAGAATCTGAAGCCCTAAGAATTTGCGAACAAAGATTATACATTTCATTTTTAGGGAATTCCAGCGAGAGCTTATAAATATCTTCTCCAAAATCCATGGCTCTTTGCCAAATTATTAATTTTTCAAATTTAAAACTCATGATTGTTGTTATTTAATTTGTTTGGAGCTGGAAGCTGGGAGTCAGAAAACCCTATTTTACTCTTCCCTCTTCCTACTTCCATCTTCCTACTCCTGCTTAATTTCCTAATTGCAATTGATTTCTAACCAATTCAAAATAATTTCCTTTTTGTTCCACTAAAGCAGAATGGCTTCCCATTTCAATAATTTTTCCTTTATCCAAAACAACAATTTGGTCTGCATTCATTACTGTGCTTAATCGGTGCGCAATCACTACCACGGTTTTATTTTTAAAGAAAACATCTAATTTTCCCATAATTTCTTTTTCATTATTGGCATCCAATGCGGAAGTAGCTTCATCAAAAAACAACATTTCAGGATTTTTATACACCGCCCTGGCAATCAACAATCTTTGTTTCTGCCCCGTACTCATCCCTACACCTTCGGAACCAATTTTGGTGTTATAGCCTAATGGCAAACCAGAAATATATTCTTTTATGTTAGCGACATCGGCAGCATAAACCAATCGTTCTTTATTGATACTATCAACTCCAACCGCAATATTATTAGCAATGGTGTCATTAAAAATAAAACCTTCTTGCATAACCGCGCCAATGTTAGCGCGCCAAGCTTTTTGGGCGATATTTTTAAGCTTGGTATTGCCAATATTAACTTCCCCTTTATCCGGTTCATAGAACTTAAGCAACAGTTTCATTAAGGTAGTTTTTCCGCTGCCGCTCACCCCAACAATTGCTGTTACTTTATGGGCAGGAATGGTCAAGTTCAAATGTTCCAGAACTGGGACATCTGACCCCAAATAACGATAGGAAAGATTCTTAATCTCAATAGCACTATCTTTTGGAATATCATGGGTTTGATACACTTCTTGTTGCGCTTCATCTTCTTTTTCGTGAATTTCCGATAGTCTAGCTAATGATATTTTAGCATCTTGCACCTCACGTACAAACTCGATAAGCTGTGTAATAGGACCGTTCAAGCTGCCAACTATGGAACTTATCGCCATCATCATCCCTAAGGTAATTGAACCATCGATAACCAATTTTGCCGAAAGGAAAATAATAAAAATGTTTTTCAACTCGTTAATTACGGACGAGCCAATAGTTTGTGTTTGTTCCAGAACCAGACCTTTTATAGAAACCCGAAACAATCTCGCTTGGACATATTCCCACCCCCATCGTTTTTGCTTCTCGGCATTATGCAGTTTTATTTCCTGCATCCCGTTGATAAGTTCCATGACTTTGCTTTGTTCTTGGGAAACTTCGGAAAATCGTTTATAATCCAACACTTCTCTTCGTTTTAAAAACAAGGTGATCCAACCGAAATACAACAAACTTCCGGCAAAAAAAACGAAGAATATCTGAAGGTTATAATAGGCTAAAACCCCTCCCATAATAAACATATTGATCACCGAGAATAACACGTTTAATGATGAAGTAGTAAGTATGCGTTCTATACGATGATGATCGTTGATTCGTTGCATAATATCACCCGTCATCCGAACATCAAAAAAAGAAATAGGCAGATTCATTAACTTAATAAAGAAATCTGAAATCAAGGATATATTTATTCGAGTGGAAAGATGTAATAATATCCAACTTCTTATAAGTTCCAATCCTGTTCTTCCCGCAAAAAGGAACAATTGTGCAAACAGAATCAGATAGATAAAATGAATATTCTGGTTTTGAATCCCAACATCAACAATACTTTGCGTAAGAAAAGGAAAAACAAGCTGTAACAAACTACTGGCAAGCAAGCCAACACTTAACTGCATTAGAAATGATTTGTATCGCAATACATATTGGGATAACAAACCAAAACCCAACCCTTTTTTGTCTGCTGCATCAAATTCAGATTGAAAGAATTTTGGTGTAGCTTCGAGTAATAAGGCAATGCCTTCTTCGGTGGTCTCATCTGCATTGTTGCCAATCCAAAATTTTATGAAATCTTTTTGGTTGTATTCTATTAAACCGAATCCAGGATCCGAAATAAAATAACTCCCTTTTTTTATTTTATACAGCACCACATAGTGCTCTTTGTTCCAGTGCAACACACAAGGTAATGGAGCTTCTTCCAATCTTTTTAGATTGAGTTTTATGCCTAATGTTCGAAAACCTATCTTTTCAGCAGCATCACTTAGAAATAAAAGATTACTTCCTTCACGAGTGGTCTCGCTATAATCACGTAACTCTTGAATGTTTATGGTTTTTCCGTAATGTTTGGCAATTATTTTTAAGCAAGTTGGGCCGCAATCTTTACTATCGGCTTGTATGTAGTTGGGGAATTTCTTCAATTTTAATTAATTATTTTAAAAGTAATATAATACAAATTATTTCAAATACTATATTTGAAATAATAGAGAGGAAAAACTTCCTCTCTATTTATAATTCAAATTATTTCAATAATATTGAATTGAATAAAAGACAAACTATAGTTGATCTGAATTCTTATGACATACTGGAAGATTATCTGGATTCGGACAATAGTAATATCCTGAAAAACAACCTTGAGAAAGGTCGCCACTTGGGTACGTTGGATCACCTCCTTTAATTGATTTTTGCTCATTTTTAGTTAATTCCTGACCACCTTCTAAATTCAAAATATTTTTTAACATGATTATAGTTTATAAATTTGGTTAATATTCCAATCGCTTTACTAACGCTTAGGCCATGTAATTACAAATCCTTAATTAATTCTTCTATAAAAAAAGTCTTCCCTACCTGGGTCTTCTCTCATTTTTTGGTCAACACACATTCCATTAACACAAATCATATCCATTTCATAGCAAATAGAATATTCACTACAACCTGTACCACCATTAATTTCCTTTTGCTCATTTTTAGTTAATTTCTGAGCACCCTCTAGATTTAAAATGTTTTTTAACATAATATAAAGTTTAAAATTTGGCTAATCCCTCGAATTATTTTAAGAAAATTAGTGGTTTATAACTATCTCTTTCAATGAAATATCTAATAACAAATACATCCTTTGTAACACTGTGAATCATTTGGATTGTTACACGGAACACCTCCCGCACTACCACATATATCAGGACTTGAACAAATAAGTTTTGGCACACCACCATTAATTGATTTTTGCTCATTTTTAGTTAATTTTTGAGCACCTTCTAAATTCAAAATGTTTTTTAACATAATTATAGTTTTATAAATTTGGTTAATATCCCAATCATTTTAAGACGCTTGGAATTTGTGTCTATCTTTCCTGTGTTTAAAAAATGAGGACGCTAATAACCTCATAATATTCAATTTCAGAAAAGGGGGTTTTTAATTCTAACTAATCAACACAAATCCAACAAGTTCCTTTGGTACAACATTGACCAGTTGGACATAAATGAGTTGCATCACAAGCGATTCTCCCACCATTAATTGACTTTTGCTCATTCTTGGTTAATTTCTGAGCACCCTCTAATTTTAAAATGTTTTTTAACATGATTATAGTTTTTATTAATTTAGTTAATACCCCAATCGTTTTAAGACACTTGAGGTCTGTGTCTTTGAAAGTTTATATTAAATAGCGTCGCAATAAGCTTTGCACTTCCTTAAAAAACTATCATTCAAATAATTGGGATCAGCACAAACAGTAGGATTACAATATGCTGGATACCACACTCCTCCTTTTATTACTTTCTGTTCATTTTTGGTCAATTTTTGAGCCCCTTCTAATTTTAAAATGTTTTTTAACATGATTATAGTTTTTATTAATTTAGTTAATACCCCAATCATTTTGAGACACTTGGGGTTTGTGTCCATAACTTATAAAAGAAAGAAATGGCAAATACCACTTCCTCCTTTTAAAAGCAAAAATATTTGTGATATCGAGAAAACAGATTACAGATACTCGCTATCTAAATATTAGTTTTTTATTGCCCCAAACAATTTTGATCCCATTGAGAACAATATCTAGCAATAGGATCCCAAGATAAACAACAGGCTGGTGCTTTACCACCTTTAATAGCTTTCTGCTCATTTTTGGTTAATTTCAGAGCTCCCTCTAACTTCAAAATATTTTTCAACATAATATATAGTTTTATAAATTTGGTTAATATCCCAATCGTTTTAAGACACTTGGGATTTGTGTCTATAAGCTCTTAATCTAGAGAATAAGCGACTTAATTTTCAAGAAATAATAGTGGCTTTTGAGTACCTTCTAGATTTTAAATCTGATTTTAGCAGAATAGCTTTAAATTTATTGCTGCTGTTTTAAACACAGCAATAATATCTATCATATAGTAAAACTATCTTACCAGATATACCTGTCCTATTAAAACAGTCATCTCCACCTTCCGAAGCTATATAAAGCGCGTCACATCCAGCTGGAACAGATGTATATACACCACCTTTAATTGACTTTTGCTCATTTTTAGTTAATTTTTGAGCACCTTCTAAGTTTAAAATATTTTTTAACATATCATTTAAATTTTAAAGAGAGTTACACCAAATTCTGCTTGAACCACCACAACCTGTAACCCAACCAGCACCAGGTGAAACTGTTTGCATTACGCACCCATCAGCTAAACATTGAGCCATAGCTTCAGTGATACCACCAGTAATAATTTTTTGCTCATTCTTAGTTAATTTCTGAGCTCCTTCTAAATTCAAAATGTTTTTTAACATAATATAAAGTTTAAAATTTGGTTAATATCCCAATCGTTTTAAGACACTTGGAATTTGTGTCTATCCTTGCAAGAATGTTTTTTATATTTCTTATACTTCCACTAAACTATTCATTTCTAAAAGCTCTTTTTCTTCTGTAAAATCATTTAGGAAATATTTCAATTCGTTTACATCATATTCAACAGGAAACAACTTGTCATTCACCATTTTTACTGGAGTATAATTGAATTCATTTTCTAAACACCAATTGTATTGTTGTTCTATCTGATGATTCACTCTCATAGGAATGTTATCAATCTTCCATTTATTATTCCATTTTTCTAATCCTATTTTTTGAATGTGCCAATCTGATATTGCTTCTTCCATCTTGCCTAGATTAGAATTATTAATTGCTAATAAACTCTCCACAACTACTTTATATGGATTATCATTATTCTCTGGATTAATATTAAACAAGACATTTAAAGAAATTTTTTGTGGAAACGTCGAAACCAACTCAAATGCCTCTTGAAATGCTTTATGACAATGACCACAACTTGGACTAAGTATTAAAGTAAGATTTACTTCGGAATTTCTATTCCCAAATCTCAACCCTTCCAATTGATCTAATCCTTTGACAACAGGAATTTTCTTTAACAAGAAATTAAAAACATCATAATTCCTTTTGAACTTTTTTAATTCATTTATCGATTTCTCCATTTTTATTTTATTCTCCAAGATTGGCTTTATAACTAGCCAAAATGAAGTAGTCACTATCAGAGAAATCAGATAAGAAAAAAGATTAGGAAGCGCAATCCCTAAAAATGGTTGTCCCATAAAAATCCAAATTACACTTTGAAGAACAATAATAAAGGAGATTACTAAGCATAGCAGACACCATTTTTTTAATTGTCGCTTTTGCACCCAAATAGAATAGAGAATTACCGGAAGAGACAGTAAACTAAGAAATCCTACCACATTGCTTGAACTGGCTGGTTGAAGTGCTATTGATAACACATTAACACTAAAAAAAAGTATTGGCAAATCTGAAAAACTAACCCATTTATTAATTTCTCCTTTGTCTGATTTAATAACTGAATCGCAGGATGCATTTGGGCTGATGTTACAGAATTTTGAGACTATTTGATTTTTTAAACCAAGCTTCTCTTGAACAATAAAAACACTGAAAAGTAAGCCGATTATTGACGTCAATAAAAGAACAAAATCATTTAATCCATAACTATTATAAATCGTCGATACTATTATTAGCGCTAAAACTGGCAAACTATATATTAACCATTTTGAATTACTTTTTAAACTCTCATTTTCAATAGTTTCATTTGGCTCGATGGCTATGACTATTCCATCCCAACCCGTAATAAATTCATTAAAAGACAAATCCTGTTTTTCTCCTTTTTCAGTAACAATATTGATTAAAGCACTTGTCTTAGAGACCAGAACTAAACCTTCATTATAAATGGCCAAGAAAGAATTGGGCAATTCAAGTAATTGTTCTTTTGGAACTTTTATAGCAATATTTTCTATGGATAACATATTTAATGTATCTGTTACTGCAAACACACTTGGATAATTTGGATGCGACTGAAACAAATCTTCAAAACCTTCTTTTTGGTTTGAAAAATGATTAATCTCTAAATACTTTTGAACTAAACTTATCATAAAATTTCTCTCTAAATCAATTAATAATTGATATTAATGTCCTTACAAATATTAAGTTTTTATTCAAACATAAATGCTTTGCTTTTACAATTTTCAAATTACAGTACAGATAATTTATAAATTGTAAAAGCAAAAAAATACAAACAACTAACTAAATATCAGAGCATTATGTCTTTATTTATAAAGCTTACATGATAAAAACAACAAAGGAAATTGCTGCTTCATAAATAGCATATTTTTGATTTGAGTAGAATAATCTATTTCATAACCGAACAATAATTATTATGAAAAGTAAAATAACAAGTTTTGAAAATTTTAAAAAAAACACGATTTTAAAGAGTCAGTTACTGACTATTTTTGGAGGGGATGCAGGTCCTGAAAAACCAGGAACAGGCACTTCCTCAAGTTCTGGTGCAGGTGCCACAATAGTAAAATTAATCTCAAATCCATTACCTGTTTTAGGTCAAAAAATATAATTGAGCTTACTTAACTATTTTTTTCTAACCCTTTAATAAATTGAACTGGGGTAACTCCAGTTCTTTTATTAAAGGATTTAGTAAATGAAACTGCGTTTTTAAAACCAGCACTTTCAGCAATGGCCTGAGTAGAATATTTCCTGTAGATTGAGTTGGAAATCATTTCTTTTATTACATAATTAATCCTAAGCTCGTTTAAGTACCCACTAAACGTTTTATTATAATGCTTGTTTACGATAATGGAAAGGTACGAAGTATTTGTTTTGATTTTTCTTGCTGCGTATTGTTGAGTAAAATCAGGTTTTAAATAATAAGATTTCTTTTCTAAAATTTTTAATTTCTCCAAAATTTCTTTTTCTTTTTCTAAACTTATTGTAACAATACTATTTTTTAAAGCTATCTCTTTTGAGTTATAATTTTCTGAAATAACGGATAAGTCATTAAACTCATTTAATTTATATTTCTCAGTTAACTCTGCTATTTTTCGTTCTGCAATCCTTTTCTTTTTAGTATTATTAATAACCAATAACAACAACAAACCCACTAAAATCAGAAAAAAGGAAATGGTTAATCTATTGAACATACTTTTATATCTATAGCCTTTTTGAATTTTATACATTTCACTTTTTAAACCTTCTTCACTCAGTTTAAAATTCACCTCTGTAATTTCTTTGTTTAGTTTAAATTCGCTTTTCTCATAATTACTTAAATATATTTCTGAATGTTTTGCGGCCTCTTCTAAATTATTGACAGAACTATAAATTTTAGCCTGATAATAATTAGACTTCAAAAACTCCATTTGGTTATTTTTTTTAGAATAATAAGCCGAGTCAACCTTTTTAAGAAAAATTAATGCTTTTTTATAATCTTTATTGAAATAATATAGATTCCCTAAATTGTAAATTGTTTTGAAGTATTCATTCTCAAAATCATTATCCTTTGCAATAATCAAAACACTTTGATAGTTTTTTTCTGCTTCAATAAAATTATTTTTCAAATAATATATATTAGCTAAATTCATAATGGCTCTAACTTTATTGTAAGACATCTCTTCAGAATAAATCACAGCCTTATTGTAAAAAAATTGAGCCGAATCTAATAACTCTGTTCTGCCGTTATTTTTCTTATAATAATCTTCGTAAAATTTACCTAAATTTAAATTTACATTGCTTTTATTGATACTAAATTGTTCTTTTGAAAACAAATATCCTATTTCATCTAAGATTTTATTTGTTTGCTTAGAGGTAGAAATTGCTGACTTATAATTCCCCACCTCGCCTTTTATCAAAGCAATATTATTTTTGAATTTAACAACTTGAATTTGATCTCCAATGCTTTCAGAGAGTTTTTCCCCTTCTTGATATTTATCTAAAGCCTTGCTAAAACTTCCTCTTTTCCAATCTGAAAGTCCACCATAATTAAGTAAATAAGCATTTAATTTTCTTTTTTCTTTAGAAGGGGAAATTTTATTTAGATGAATAAACGCTTCTTTATAAATCTGTCGAGACTTAATACTATCGCCTTTAATCTGAAATAAGTAAGATTCAGCTCCCGCAGCGAAACCCTTGTGAAAATTATTACTGGAGTTCCCTATTCTGTTGGTATAAATAAACGCACTATCAATATTGGAATTTGTTAGCATTCTTACTTTATCCTGTAAAATTAAATACTCTTTGTTAGACAAAATTTTGTTATTTTGTGATACACAAACACATGAGATAAAAAAAAGGATACTGCAAAGTATAAACTTCATTGATTTTTCATTTTGAATAGTAGTGGAAAGCAAACAAATGTATTCTATAAGAAATTATTATCAAAACTATAAATTTAATAAGAGTCCATCAATATTGTAATATTCTAGATTGGCATAAAAAAAAATATTTTTTAAAAATATAACATTTCATAATGGTTTTGTTATATTTCTTTGTGTAAATTTGTTCCATTAAAATTACCAAACCATGAAACCAGACTTATTTCAAGCTCCAGATTATTATAACTTAGACGATTTACTAACAGAAGAGCACAAACTAGTACGTGATTCTGCCCGTGCATGGGTAAAACGTGAAGTGTCTCCTATTATAGAAGAATATGCTCAAAAAGCTGAATTTCCAAAACAAATCATAAAAGGTTTGGGTGAAATTGGTGGTTTTGGCCCTTATATTCCAGAAGAATACGGTGGTGCCGGTTTAGACCAGATTTCATACGGTTTAATTATGCAAGAAATTGAACGTGGTGATTCTGGCGTTCGTTCTACCTCATCTGTACAATCATCTTTGGTGATGTATCCGATTTGGAAATATGGAAATGAAGAGCAACGCGTAAAATACTTACCAAAGTTAGCTACAGGAGAATTTATGGGATGTTTCGGATTAACTGAACCTAATTACGGTTCAGATCCTGGAAGCATGATTACCAACTTTAAAGACATGGGTGATCATTATTTATTGAATGGCGCCAAAATGTGGATTTCAAATGCACCGTTTGCAGATATTGCTATTGTTTGGGCAAAAAATGAAGAAGGAAGAATTCACGGTTTAATCGTAGAGCGTGGAATGGAAGGTTTTTCTACTCCTGAAACGCACAACAAATGGTCGCTTCGTGCGTCATCAACTGGGGAGTTAATTTTTGACAATGTAAAAGTGCCAAAAGAAAACTTATTGCCAAATAAATCTGGATTAGGAGCACCACTTGGCTGTCTTGATTCAGCACGTTACGGAATTGCCTGGGGCGCTATTGGTGCTGCCATGGACTGTTACGATACCGCTTTGCGTTATGCTAAAGAAAGAATCCAGTTTGACAAACCTATTGCAGGAACTCAATTGCAACAAAAGAAATTGGCCGAAATGATTACTGAAATCACTAAAGCACAATTATTAACTTGGAGATTAGGCGTTTTGAGAAATGAAGGCAAAGCAACAACAGCTCAAATCTCAATGGCTAAAAGAAATAATGTAGATATGGCAATCCATATTGCTCGTGAAGCCAGACAAATGCTAGGTGGAATGGGAATTACCGGAGAGTATTCTATCATGCGTCACATGATGAATCTTGAATCAGTAATTACTTATGAAGGAACCCATGACATTCACTTATTGATTACTGGAATGGATATTACTGGAATTCCAGCTTTTAAATAACATATTAAAAATGACATTCAAAAGAGCTTCTAAATTTTAGGAGCTCTTTTTTTTATTCTATAAATTGTAAAAGAATAAAACTATTTACTACTTTTAATTAAACATTAAATCAAAAAAATATGAATTTAAGTCAATTCCTAATGCCCGAATTTCAACATGAAATGGCAAATACCCGAAAAATGCTTGAAGCCATTCCCGAAGCAGATCTCGATTATCAATCGAATGAAAAAGCGATGAGTTTGGCACAATTGGCCAATCATATTGCTGAAATTCCAACTTGGGTTGGCTTCACGTTTTTATACCCTCAATTAGATTTCTCAACTTTCGAATACATTCCAAAAAAATTTAGAACCGTTAAAGAATTGGTTGCTTTCTTTGACAAAAACGTAGCCGATGCACAAAAGCTGTTAAGCGAAGTAAGCAACGAAACGCTAAATGAAAATTGGACGATGAAAAATGGAGAAGTTGTTTATTTCACGATGCCAAAACTTTCCGTATTCAGAATGTTTGTGATGAACCACACCATTCATCATAGAGGACAAATGTCTGCCTACATACGCGCGGTTGGAGCCGTTGTCCCTGCTATGTATGGCCCTACAGCCGATGAAGGAAATAATTAACAATACTATTTGCAAAATCAATGTTAAAAGCTTTTTAGAAACAAGAAGCTTTTTTATATTTACATAAAAATCCCACTTATGAATATTGAAACAATCAACAATAGCATTCAGCCCCAAAAAGAACTATTGTTACAACATTCTTTATATAAAAAAGTAAAAACTATTGAGGACTTACAGTGTTTTCAAGAAAACCATGTATATGCAGTTTGGGACTTCATGTCCTTATTAAAAGCATTACAATCCAAATTAACCTGCACAACAACTCCTTGGTTTGCAACAGAAAACCCTGAAACCAGGTATTTGATAAACGAAATAGTCCTTGCTGAAGAATCCGATTTGACAATTGATGGCCGTCGCCAAAGTCATTATGAAATGTACATTGAAGCGATGCAAGCCTGTGGAGCAAACACCGCTGGAATTGAGCATTTTTTATCCGAAGTAAATTCGCTTAAAAACATATTTGTTGCTATTACAAAAAGTAATTTACACCCAAATACCAAAGCTTTCTTAGACTTTACTTTCAGAGTTATTGACGAAGGAAAATCGCATGAAATTGCAGCTGCTTTCACTTTTGGAAGAGAAGATCTAATTCCAGGCATGTTTACCGCTATTTTGAAAAACTTTCAAGAAAATTTCCCAAAAACTGATTTGAGCAAGCTCATTTATTATTTCGAAAGACATATCGAATTGGATGCTGACGACCATGGTCCAATGGCAATGAAAATGATAACAGAACTTTGTGGAACTGATGCTCAAAAATGGTCTGATGTAGAAAAAATTTCAATTTTAGCCTTAGAGAAACGCATTGGCCTTTGGGATGCTATTGAAGAGAAAATACTTCATAAAGAAGTATATATTTAAAAACAGCTATGCAAACTGTTTTTATTTATCTTTATTTTTTTTAAAATAAATAAATGTCTTCCCAAGAACGATTAACAAGGGCCTACAAAGAAGCCAAAAGGATTCCTTTTGACGATCACTCAAAATTTATCCTTTTTAGTGACTGTCACAGAAGCGACAACAGTTTTGCTGATGATTTTGCAAGCAATCGAAACGTCTATTTTCATGCAATGACTCAATATTATAACGATGGCTTTGCGTATTGTGAGTTGGGTGACGGGGATGAATTATGGGAAAATATTTTTTTCAAAACTATTTTTGAAGCACACAAAAACGTGTATCTTTTACTAAAGAAATTCCACGATTCCAATAGATACCATAAAATTTGGGGCAATCATGAAATGACTTTTCGAGATAAAGATCATGTAGAAAAAACGCTTACTACGTATACAAACACCCAAAATGACAGAATTGAACCTTTATTTACTGGTATAAAATGTCATGAAGCCATCGTTTTAGTTCATCAGGAAACCAAGCAGGAACTGTTTTTAACCCACGGTCATCAAGCTGATTTCATGAATTACATTGGTTGGAAAATCAACAGGTTTATGGTGCGCGTCTTATGGAAACCGTTGCAAATTTGGGGAATATCAGATCCTACAAGTCCCGCCAAAAATTATTTGGAACGTATAAAAATAGAACTGCGCATAAAAAAATGGATTGAGAATAACAATCGTAAAATTACCATTGTAGGCCATACACATCGTCCTAGTTTTTCGTATCCAAATGAAAAATCAACACCTTATTTCAATGACGGAAGTTGCGTACATCCCAGAAGCATCACTGGAATTGAAATTGTAAACGGAACGATAACACTTACAAAATGGTTTATCGATACTAAAGAGAATGGCATTCTTCAGGTTGTGAGAGAAGTACTTGAAGGCCCGACGAATCTAAAAGATTACAAATAAAAAAAGCGTTAGCCGAGGCAAACGCTTTTTCATTAATTTTCCGGAGCCAACTCCAGTTCTAATCCTTCGAGGCTTTCCGTGATTGGGATTTGACAGCCCAAACGACTGTTTGATTTTACGTAAAATGCTTCTGACAACATCGCTTCTTCATCATCACCCATTTCCGGCAAAGGCACGTCATTAAGAACATAACATTGACAAGAAGCACACATGGCCATTCCGCCACAAGTTCCTTCTACAGGAAGTTCATAGGCTTTACATAATTCCATGATATTCATGGCCATATCTGTTGGAGCCTGTAATTCATGCACTACTCCTTCTCTATCTTTAATTTTTATTAATACATCCATGCTAATGGGTTATTCGTTTATGAGTTATTCGTTATGGGTTGAAAGTTATAGGTTGAGAGTTTAGGTGTTCAAAATTTAAATGTTTTTCAACTTCTAACTTTTTACTCTTAACATCTAACCTTTTAACTTTTTTTGTAAGGGATAGCAACCAGCTACCGAAGTAGCGCGGATAGCCCGACACTTTTAAGAAAAAAGGCCCATACCCGTTAAAACAAGTAGCCTTTTTTCTTAAAAGGGTCACGTCCTCCTTCTTCCGATAGCCATCGGAATGCGCTCAGGATGACAAATTTATAGAATATTTACAACAGTCTCTATTTGTGGTGCAAACTTTTTGATGGTGGTTTCCACGCCGGCTCTGAGTGTCATTTGGTTTACACTGCAACTGGTGCATGCTCCCTCGAGACGCACTTTTACGTGTTTGTCGTCCTCGATGGAAATCAGTGTGATGTCACCGCCGTCAGAATTCAAAAAAGGTCTGATTTCTTCGAGTGCTTTTTGAACTTCTACTAATAATTCTTCTGTTGTCATAATTAGATTATTGGATTTTTAGCCCTTTTAGATTTTTAGATTTCTTAGTTTGTCTAAGTAGTCTAAAAATCTAAGTAGTCTATTTTTTATTTACTGCTGAACAACCGGCCATAGTTGTGATTTTAACAGCCTCAGTCGCAGGTAAACTTTCGTTTCTACTTACTACTTCCCGTACTACATTTCTGGTGATTTCTTCAAAAACAGTTTCGATAACTGAACCGGTTTGCATCGCTGCCGGACGACCGTAATCTCCTGCTTCACGAATAGATTGTACGATTGGCACTTCGCCAAGGAATGGTACGCCTAAGTCTTCCGAAAGGTTTCTTGCTCCTTCTTTTCCAAAGATATAGTATTTATTTTCAGGTAATTCTTCTGGTGTGAAGTACGCCATGTTTTCAATAATTCCTAAAACAGGAACATTTATCGCATCTGACATGAACATCGAAACTCCTTTTTTAGCATCGGCCAAAGCTACTGCTTGTGGAGTACTTACTATTACAACACCCGTAATTGGTAATGATTGTACGATAGAAAGGTGAATATCGCCTGTTCCTGGTGGCAAATCGACTAACATAAAATCCAATTCTCCCCAGTCAGCATCAAAAATCATTTGGTTCAAGGCTTTAGAAGCCATTGGTCCTCTCCAAATTACCGCTTGACTTGGTGCTGTAAAAAATCCAATAGAAAGAATTTTTACTTCGTAACTTTCAACAGGTTTCATTTTTGATTTCCCATCGACTGTTACAGAAACTGGTTTTTCATTTTCTACGTCAAACATGATTGGCATAGAGGGCCCGTAAATATCGGCATCAAGGATTCCTACTGAAAAACCCATTTTAGCTAATGATACCGCTAAATTTGCAGTCACAGTAGATTTTCCCACTCCTCCTTTACCAGAGGCAACACCTATAATATTTTTGATTCCTGGTATTGATTTCCCTTTGATTTCCGGCCTGTCCGGAACCTCAACTTTACTATTGATTTTGATTTTAGCATCCGGAGATACTAATTCAAGAATTGTTTTTTTGATATCGTCTTCAGCACGTTTTTTAATGTGCATCGCCGGTGTGTGCAATACTAAATCTACTACAACCTCATCGCCAAAAGTAATCACATTTGCTATTGCTCCACTTTCAACCATATTTTTTCCTTCTCCAGCTATAGTAATCGTTTCTAAAGCTTTAAGAATGTCTTTTCTATCTAATTTCATTTTTAGTTTACTGTTTTCTATTGGCATTTCAGCGCCAGAATATTATCTTTATTTAAACTGATTTCAGATTACAAAGATAACAGATTAAGTTCTTATTATAAAGGATTTGTATTGCATTTATTGATGAAGAAATTGAGGGTGATTATTAGAGAATTTCAGCCTTATAATTCCCCAACACTAACCTATAGAGAGGAAGGTATTTATCTTTCTGATTTAATTAAAAAACAACATCATTAAGCCTAATAAAACAAAATTTATAATTTAAATTTATAAGAAAAAAACATGGGATTAAGTTTTCATTATAAGGGAGTACTGAAAAAACCTCAATCTTTAAAAAAAATGATTGAAGAAGTGGCTGACATTTCACAGGCAAGCCAATGGAAATTTCATGTTTTTGAAGAAGCGTTTCCAAACCATGCTTTTACTCTTGATTCCTATAATGATTCCATTTATGGCATTTGTTTCAGTCCACCCAATTGTGAAGTCGTTTGCTTGACTTTTCTATCCAATGGAAAAATGTGCGCTTTCTATAATTTAGAACCTTCGAAGGTTTCCATAAATGAGTTAGACGATAATTACTTGTCAGTAAAAACACAATTTGCCGGCCCAAAAATCCACAAACAACTGATTAACATCTTCGATTATATAAACAAAAAATATTTAGAAAATTTTGATCTTACCGATGAAGGGAATTATTGGGAAACAAAAAACGACCAACTACTCGAGGATACATTTGAGAAATACACCAATTTAATTAATGGATTTGATAGTTTATTGGAGAACATCCCAATTGGAGAGCGTGAAACTATCGAAGCATATTTAATCCGAATAGCCGAAATGGTTCATAAAAAGAACAATAGCAATGGCAATGACAATGGCAATAAAAAATAAAGACAATAACGAAGAGGAGCTTCCAAAATTGAAATACGGCTATTAATATGTAAAAAATGTGAAATTATCCGGAATTTCTCCTTTATGGAAATGACTAGCTTAGGGTGACTTCTTCGTTCCTTGCAATGATACTAAAAACTGCGACTGATCATTGCTGCCTAACTTCCGGTTGCCAGAAATGTTTTTCGAAATCCTTAATTTGGCTGTCAATAACCGTTATGCCTTCGTTTTCCAATAATTGCTGCATCAGATTGGTTCCGTCAAAATGAAGTTTTCCTGTGAGCAATCCTTTTCGATTCACCACACGATGCGCCGGAACATCTTCGAGATTATGCGAAGCATTCATTGCCCAACCCACCATTCGAGCAGAACGAGCTGTTCCCAAAGCCTTTGCAATAGCGCCATAAGAAGTGACTTTCCCGTAAGGGATTTGTCTGGCGATGGCGTACACGCGTTCAAAAAAGTTATCGTTTGACATATCTGTAAATCGGATAAAAACGGTATTTTTATTCTATCTTTTGTTTAAAAAAACTATCCCAAGTAATATCTAATAATGTTGATTAAAGTGATTACAGCTATTAATCCTGTTATACTTCCTATGATGGTATTCATGTTTTTCATCATATAATCCGTTTTATTTTCAATTTTCTGGAAGAAAGTGATGTATAAATAAAAAACTAAAAAAGAGCCCAATACCACACCGGTCACAAAAATAAAAACATAAGAAATATCAAAAACAAACAATTTATAAGAAGCCAAAGTGATACTTACAAAAACATAATATGGAATGGGGAAAAAATTAAGTGCAGAAAGCAGCATCCCAAGAAAAAAACGAGTGGATATACTCTTTTTTTTAATTTTCTCTTTCTTAGCTTTTGGTTTTTTGGCAATCAACAGGAAATAAATGGTTAATACCGAAAATATAACAAATCCCGCTTCTCGCAGTAAAACAATCACATCTGGCCGACCTTCAATGTACCGTGCAAATAGTATTGCCAGTGTCGCTTGGAAAAAAATTACAACTACCGCTCCTAAAACAAACCAATACGCACTTATCTTTCCTTCTTTCAGATTCACTTTGGCGGCTGTCATATTGATTAATCCCGGAGGCGTAATCCCTACAAAGGCAGTAATGAAACCCAAAAACAAGGAAGTAATTAAATTCATAGGCAAGGTACAAGAATCAAAAAAGTAAAACTATTCTTTAATTTTAAATCGAATATACGTAATTGCTTTGTTAACTTCCAAATATTGTTTTTCATAAAAAGTTTGAAATGCAGTCACTTCTTCCGGACTTCCCTCGTTTACGTATACATTATGATTTGCATATAAAACTTCATGTCCTTCGCCGTGTAACAATCCAAGGGTGTATCCATGCATGAATTCACTATCGGTTTTTAAGTTTACGACACCGTCTTTTTTAAGGATTTTTTTATACAATTGCAAAAACTCCGAATTCGTCATTCTGTGTTTCGTGCGTTTGTATTTAATTTGTGGATCCGGAAAAGTAATCCAAATTTCATCCACTTCATTTTCAGCAAAAATATGGTTGATTAATTCAATTTGGGTTCTGATAAAAGCCACGTTATGCAATCCGGTTTCAACAGCAGTTTTGGCACCACGCCAGAAACGCGCCCCTTTGATATCGATTCCCACAAAATTTTTGTTTGGATATCTTTCGGCAAGACCTACTGAATATTCCCCTTTTCCACAGCCTAATTCCAGCACTAATGGATTTTCGTTTTTGAAGAATTCCGAATTCCATTTGCCTCTAAGCGGAAATAAATCTCCTACTACTTCTTCTCTCGTTGGTTGAAAAACGTTATCGAATGTTTCGTTTTCCTTGAACCTTTTTAATTTATTTTTGCTTCCCACTTTTTCAGAATATTTCGGCAAAATTAAGGAAATATATAAGACCGAATGGTTTACCGGAGAAAAAATGAAGAAAATCATTTCGAAAACCTTTGCAATTGCAAAATTATTTTTTCGGTTGCATCGTATTTATTCGAAAGCCTTCCATAAGCGCAGCTGTTTTTCCGTCATTTCCTCAATTTATCTGAAACAAATAAAGTCAGAAAATTAACATAATGCACACCAAATAAGCATTTTAACAGCAAACGCATTGTTAATTCACTTTATACCACGAATATATTTCTTTACCTTTATATAAATAATTATGCCATGAGAAAATATGTTTTATCCATAGCAGTTATATTATTTGGCTTTTCGCTTGTCACTGTTTACCATAACAGAAATGAAAATCTGACGGCTAAGATGATTGCTTTTGCCCTGTATGTCTTTCAGGAATCTACCGCCGACAAATCCCTTGACAGCGTTGATGTTGTCCGTTTTTTCAAAAAATATCCCTATTTAAAAAAATACCAGTCGGACGTTACTGCTTTGTACAAAAAACGAAACTACAACGCTATCTGGCATGATGACAAAGGACTTATTGAGTCTGCCAATTTATTGTATGCTAAAATAAATCTATTGGAGGAAGAAGGACTAAAATCCACCTTAGCCTATAAAGATAAAATTGACGGAATTTTTAACGAGAAATCCGCAGATGATTTATCCAATACCGATACCGAACTCATGCTGTCCTCGATGTATGTTTTTTATGCTAAAAAAGTCTTTCAGGGAATCGACACAGAGAAAACCAAGGAAATGGGATGGCTTTTACCAAGAAAAAACCTCTCTTACCAAGACTTATTGGACTCTTTATTAGTTGATCCTGAATTATTAAGCAATAATAAAAACCTGTTATTTGAACAATATTACAAACTGCGTGATGTTTTAAAAAAATACCGTCAGATAGAGAAAAATGGCGATTGGAATCCCATAGCAATAGATTCTTTGGAAAAAATATACAAACCAAACGACAGCTCTACAACCATTCGCCAAATCAGACAACGTCTGGCCGTCACCGGAGATTTACAACAGGATTCCAAAAGTAATGTATACGATGAGGAATTAATGGCCGGCGTATTGAATTATAAAAAAAGACATGGTTATAAAGCGGATTATCTCATTGCATCAAAGCACATTGAACGCATGAACATCCCAATTGAAAAATACATCCAAAGCATCATAGTGAATATGGAACGTTGCCGGTGGATTGCCCCAGAGTTCGCAAAATCCGATGAACATATCATAATCAACATTCCATCCTATAAACTTTTTTATAAAAAAGATGGTATAAATATATTAGAATCGAAAGTGCTTGTGGGTAAAAACATGACCAAAACGGTTGTTCTCAGCAGCAATATAACCAAAATAGTGTTCAGCCCTTATTGGAACATTCCTAAAAGCATCATTGAAAATGAATTAAAGGACTTAATGACTTTGAACGAAGACTATATGACAACCCATAATATAGAATGGAACAATGGGAATCCCAGACAAAAACCCGGCCCCAGAAACTCCTTGGGACTCGTTAAGTTTGTCTTCCCAAACTCTGATGATATTTATTTACATGATACCCCGTCTAAAGATTTATTTCAATACGAGTACCGAGCCTATAGCCACGGTTGCATCAATATGGACAAGGCCAAAGAACTGGCGTTTTTGATTTTAAAAGACGATCCGGACTGGCCAGTAGAACGTATCAATGAGGCCATGAAAGGCGAGGTCGAAACGACTTGCATATTGAAAAAGAAAATTCCGATTCACATTGGGTATTTCACCACTTGGGTAAACGATTCCGGGGAAATCAGTTTTTATAACGATATTTACATCAGGGACGACCACCTAGCCGAACTTATTATTCTCTGATGATTCCAAATAAATTTATTGTTTGGACTGTAGCTTTTTTATCATCGCATCTTCCAGGGAAGCCTTCACTTTTATAACTTCATTCGAATTGTCATTTGGAATCGTCATGGACAAAACGTAGTGTTTTATTTTCCACTCCTTACCTATTTTGACCAAAACGCCTGAACCACGGCAAATCTTCATTTGAGTGTTCAACAACTCATCAAACCAAGCTGTTTTACCCGTTTTATCAAAATAAATATGGCGTTCCAAAGCGGTAAAACTCCATGCTCTTCCTTTATCGAAATGCGGTTTTGCATACGCTTGAAAAGCCGTTTTATTCCAATTTTCGGTCGCATCGGTACCAATGAAAACAGCGTCATCCGTCATCAAATTAAAATAAGAATTATAGTTTGCCTCCGAAGCGGCTTTATGCCAAGCATCAAGTACCGAATTGATTTTTATTTTTTCTTTAGTATTGTCTTGATCTGCTGAGATAAAGGATGAAAACAGTAAAATACTTAAAGAGAACAGCATTATTTTTTTCATAATTTTTGGATTTTCAGGAATTTATTGGATAAAAATATTCGATTTAAAAACAAAATAAAAAATTCAAACAGTTGATTTACAGAAGATTAATACTTGTTTAAATTTGAATTTTACACTAAAAGTAAAGATACGGTTTTAACTTTAAAAAACACAGCCAGACCAACTCTAGTATAATAGTACTCGATTTGGCGTATTTTTGTAATGCCTTAAATGAATTCTTTTACGCATTAAAATTTGACCTATGAAAAAGTTATGCTCCCCAATACTAATTATAGTTTTTACACTATTGCTCACCACCGTTTCCTGTAAAAAGAAAAATAATATCAATTCCACCAAGAACCAAACGAGTTTAAATACCGTTGAAGTTGCTTTTGACAGCACACAAATCAAAACTTTTTTTGAAAAATATCCAAAACTGAAAAGTTACCAAGGCGATGTAGAACAATTATACCGCAAACATCAATTTCATTACATCTGGTTTGACAAGGATGGACTCAATGAATTTGCAGGTGTATTGTACAACAAAGTGAATAATTTGAGTCAGGAAGGAATTGAAACCGTGATTCCGTACAAAGAAAAATTAGATGACATTTATGATAATCCGGAAGACAATCAAAAAGCAACTATTGACACGGAATTACTAAGCTCCGCATTATACTTCTTTTATGCGGATAAAGTATACGATGGCATCAGCACTCAAAAATCAAAAGATTTAGGGTGGTTTTTACCTCGAAAAAGACAATCGTATGTCAATTATTTAGATTCGTTGTTAATCAACCCATCGTTAATCAACAAAGAAGAAAAAGGCGTATTAAAGCAGTATTACCTGCTTAAAGATGTCTTGCAGGAATACCGTAAAATAGAAAAAAAAGGCGGTTGGAAAACCATTGCTATTGACACAACGGTCAAATGGTATAAACCCGGAGACAGTGCCGCTACAATTGCACAAATCAGAACCCGTCTGTTTATCACTGATGATCTTTCCCGGGATTCCAAAAGTGCCGTGTATGATGCCGAATTAGCGACCGGAATTTTGAAATTCAAAAAGAGAAGTGGCAATACCCTCAACAAAACGATTCTGCCGGAACACATCAACTACATGAATGTATCCGTTGCGGAACGCATCAAAACCATCATGCTCAATATGGAACGCTGCCGATGGATTTCGAATGACATTACTAAATCCAAAGAATTAATCGTGGTGAACATTCCAGCGTATGAGTTAACTTTTTTTAGAAATGGGAAACCTGAATTACGCTCTAAAGTAGTGGTAGGTAAGGCCATGAATAAAACAGTTATTTTTAGTGCGCCAATGAAATATATCGTTTTTAGACCCTATTGGAATGTGCCTGGAAATATCCTAAAGAAAGAGATTCTTCCTGCCATTGAAAAGAATCCAAATTACTTGGCCGAGCATGACATGGAATGGAAAGATGATTATGTAAGACAAAGACCCGGCCCTGAAAATTCATTGGGATTAGTGAAGTTTTTATTCCCCAATTCGAATGCGATTTATTTGCACGATACGCCATCCAAAAGTTTATTTGGTAAAGAAGACCGCGCTTTCAGCCACGGATGCATTCGTGTGGCCAAACCAAAAGAACTTGCTGCCATGATTATGAAGAACGATAAAAAATGGAATCCTGAAAAGATAGCAACCGCGATGAATAGCGGAGAGGAATATTGGTACACCCTTAAAAACAAAATCCCGGTGTATATTGGTTATTTCACCGCTTGGGTAGATGCTGAAGGCGTGATTCATTTCTATGAAGATGTGTATAAAAGGGATGAGGCATTAGCAACATTACTGTTTGACAAATAAGTTTTGTTCCGTTTTAAAGATCATAAAAAATCGCAAATTCGCAAATTAAGGAGTAACGAAGCAGATGTTTCCGCTAAACGATCGGGATGATTTTGTCATTCCGACGAAGGAGGAATCTCATTTTCCTTTACAAAATAATGGTTCAAAAACTCAAAATTTTGATTGAAGGACCGTATTAAATCTAATTTCTTATCTCTTCGCCAACCCTTAATTTCTTTTTCTCTAGTAATAGCGAGTTGAACCCAAGTAAACTTTTCATAATAAACTAAAAACTCAACATTGTATTTTGATGCAAAAGTTTTGTTCCCATCTATACTATTCTGCTGGTGTTGTTGTAATCTCACTTTAAGATTATTTGTCATGCCAGTATAAAACGTTGTCCGATACTTATTGGTAATAATATAAACATAATACGTGTGATAGCCTTCTGTAAATTCAATCATAAAGTTCTCTGTTGATGTGATTCCTCCTACGTCGGACCCGAGGTCTATGCCCGAACTGGCGAAGCAATGACAAGATTACGCTTAGACTATTTTTATAATTATTACTATCCATTTTCGAGACCAATAAGTGTCCTTATATTATGTGATTCCTCCTGCGTCGGAATGACAAATCGCACGTGTTAAGTATCTTTCATCAAGCAAGTTTGTCATCTCGACGAAGGAGAGATCACACGAGTAGCTCAACAATCGTAGTCAAATTAATGTATTCTTACTTAACTCTGGATTTCTTGATTTTTTCACGAAATAATTTCAGATTGGATTGTAGCCACGCAATCCTCGAGATTTTTCTCTATTTCCACATCAGTTCTTATTTTGTCATCAATGACAAGATTACGCTTAGAATATTTATCTTAACAAACAACCAAATAATTTTCCATAGCACGGTCAATCGCCTTTTCAGGATCTTGACTTTCTTCTATTCTTTCATGGCCTATTTTGGCTAACCATTGTTTGAAAGGCTCTGCTTTTGGCGACGGAATGGATTGAATCAAACGGAATAGTTGCTCCGTATCTGCAACATCGGTTTGTCTCATTTTGCCATCATCAGCCATCATTTTCAACTGTCCCAAATTATGGGACAGTTCACTTCCTTCATTTTTAAGTTTTGTTTTCAGCGCACTCCAATATTTCCTTGGTCTAGGACTATCCGTCAAAACTTGTATAATATCTACAATCGAAAAAAACCACTTCTCTTGTTCGTTATCCCAAGAGGAACGTATTTTTTGGCTTTCAAATAATTTTATGTTTTCCATTATTTTGTTCTATAAATTTCATTCTCTCGAATTGCTATTCTTCAATGCTTTTCGGTATTAAATTGAAAGTCCTAATTTACTGCTAAAATAATAAAAACCACTATCGCAATTCTAAAGAATCTTAACCAAAAAAAATGACACTATCCTACTTTAAAGACAGTGTCATTTTTTTTTCAATTGATGTTTGCCAAAAGGCAACTATTTAATACGCTTTCTGTTTTTCGAAAGCGGTGTCCAACACTTTTTTAATTTTGTCCAAGGCACCGTGAAATGCTTTCTCTGTAGTATCGGCATGGTTGGTAACCGCAACGGGTTGCATATTTACCGGTCGGGCTTCGATAAGGCATCGTTTGTCATTGACTCCTGATTTATCACTGTTTTCGTCTCCAAGATGCACTTCTAAACGGGTTACTTTATCTTCAAAACGCGCCAAAGCCGTTCCTATTTCCTCCGCTATATACGCTTTCAAACGTGCGTGTCCTTCTACATTGTTGTCTGTGTTGATCTGTACTGTCATGTTTTTATTTATTTAATGTTGTCTTTCAAATTTACCGATTGCAATATGAAAAAACGAGCCAATTAATAAAACATTGTGAGAAAAAAAGAGAGAAAAAATGGATTTAAAGGAAGGGATTGGATTATCCATTTTCTAAATAATCATAAATAAAATCAGTTTCAGTTTCAAATCCAGAATCAAATTTTATTACAAACCGAGAAGTTAGTTTTTCTATCCAATTTTCAATTTCTTGTTTTGAACTTAAATTATCTAAAAACTGTAGTTGCGAATTTTCTTCAGAAAAATCATCATCAAAGAACATAGTAATATCTGCTTTGAAAGTGTCAGCATAATTCTCTTCTGTTTGATTGAGAAGTTGCTCTAAGTATTCGATTTTTTCAAGTAATGTCATTATTTAAAAAGAAATGGATTTTAAGGATACTTAATTTCAAAATAATTTTTTAGTGCTTTTGAAAATATATTTTTATCGAGTTCTAACAATTGTTTTTTAACATCCCAATCTTGAATCATTTCCTCATCCTCGTTACAAATTTCTTGACTCTCTAGTTTTCTAAGAAGAATATTACTTAACAAAATATCATCACAGGAATAATAATTAGGGTAATATTTTTCAATAAATGTCCAATAACAAAAATCATCTCTTTCTGGAGCTTCCATAATAATTGGTTTATTTCAAAGGTAGAAAAAACCGGACTATACTCCGTTGCAATATAGACCACATTTTGCAATATTTGTTAACATGAATATTAAGCAAAAACTCGGTTTAAAAATAAAAGAGCTAAGAAAAGCAAAAGGTCTTTCACAAGAAAAACTTGCAAATCTTGCTGAAATTGACAGAACCTATTTACCAACTATTGAAAAAGGAGAAAGAAATGTTTCAATTGAAGTAGTTGAAAAATTAGCAAAAGCTCTTGATGTAAAAATTAAAGACTTGTTTGATGAATAGAGCTTACTATTCCAATTTCATTAATGATTTTATTAATGAAGACTCCCAAACTATTTACGGCAAGATTTCAGGTCAATACGATTTGAATAAATTAAATATTCAACAGTCTAATGCGTGGAAAAGTCAAATAGAAATTCTAAAAGAAACTATCTCTGTTTTTAGCGGTAAATTATATTTTGAATTTACTATTCCTAGAATGGGGAAACGAGTTGATAATATATTAATTATTGACAACTGCATTTTTGTTTTAGAATTTAAAATTGGTTCTAAAGTTTATGATAAATATGCAAGAGAGCAAGCTTTTGATTATGGTTTGGATTTGAATAATTTTCACGAAGGAAGTCACAATAAAATAATTATCCCAATTTTAATTGCAGATAAAGCTCCAAATTTTAAAAACGTCTATAGTAATGGTTTTGATAATCTCTATGAAACGATTTATGCAAATTCAACTAATTTAACTGATTTAATAAAAGAAACATTATTCCATTTTAAAGAAACACAAAATATCAATATTGAATATTGGGAAAGTTCTATTTATAAACCAACGCCAACCATTATTGAAGCAGCAACTGCTTTATATAAAAAACACAATGTAAAAGAAATTTCACGGAGTGATTCAGGAGCTAAAAACCTATCAGTAACGTCTGATTGTATTTCTCATATCATTGACTTTTCAAAAGAAAACAATAAGAAATCAATTTGTTTTATAACGGGTGTTCCTGGAGCAGGAAAGACTTTAGCGGGCTTAAATATCGCAAATTTACGTTCGAATTACGAAGAAGATGAACACGCGGTATTTCTTTCTGGGAATGGCCCATTGGTTTATGTTTTACGTGAAGCATTGGCTAGAGATAAAGTAAAAACAGCTAAAGAGCAAGGTAAAACGATAACGAAAAAATTTGCTTCAACTCATGTAGAATCATTTATTCAAAACATTCACCATTTCAGAGATGATTCCATTAAAAATGACAAACCTCCTATTGAAAAAGTGACCATTTTTGATGAAGCACAAAGAGCTTGGACGAAAGAAAAAGCTTCAAGTTTTATGAAAAAAAACAAAGGAATTCCTGATTTTGATAAATCAGAACCTGAATTTCTTATTGAAGTAATGAATAGACATCGAGATTGGTGTACAATAGTTTGCTTAATTTGAGGTGGACAAGAAATAAATACTGGCGAAGCTGGATTGGAGGAATGGATTAGACCATTTTCAGGTAAATTCAACGATTGGGACATTTATTATTCTTCAAAAATTATTGAAGATAGAAACTATATTAAAGATGAAAATGCTCTAGCTATTCTAAAAGACAGAAAAGCAATAAAAAAAGATGAATTGCATTTATCCGTTTCTTTAAGATCTTTTAGAAGTGCACAATTATCAAGTTTTATTCAAGAGATTATAAATAATGATCTAAAAAAAGCAAAGAACATTTATCTTGATTACATTCAAAAAAATTATCCAATTAAAATTACTCGTGATTTAGATACAGCCAGAGAATGGTTAAAAAAATCCGCCAAGGGCTCAGAAAGAATGGGAGTTGTAGCTTCATCTGGCGGAATTCGCTTGAGACCTTTTGGATTAAATGTAAAAGCTAAAATTGATGCGCCAATTTGGTTTTTGAATGATAAAGATGATATTCGTTCATCCTATTTTTTAGAAGAAGTTGCTACAGAATTTGATATTCAAGGCTTAGAATTAGATTGGACTTGTGTCGCTTGGGATGGCGATTTATTCTACGATAATAATCAATGGAACTATAGAAAATTCAAAGGCACAAAGTGGCAAAATATAAATAGTAATGACATTACTAACTATTTAATTAACTCCTACAGAGTTTTACTTACAAGAGCAAGACAAGGAATGGTAATCTATATTCCATTCGGTAATAATGAAGATACTACAAGACCAACTTTCATGTATGACGGTACTTTTGATTTTTTCAAATCATTAGGAATCGAAGAAATTTAGCTCGAAATACATTGTAAAAAAAACGCCGTTAGGTGTTTAATATTGGTAGCAACCCAAAACCCACCACCAAGAACAAGTCCCGTAGGGACGAAACCTATAATCCCTACGGGATATTATTGTGTGTATGAAACAAAATTCTACCACTATTAAATCCCATACGGGATAAAAATGTTCCCGAATTGAATTGGGTTTTCAATTTATTCCACAAAAAAACGCTACTCTTTCGAATAGCGTTCCTTGAATTTGTTATTGGTATCTGTTATGATGTGATTGCTTCGTTCCTCGCAATGACAATCGTCTGGAGAATCGAATGCCCTAGCCCTGATTACTTCACTATACTTTTATTTTCATAGGAGTTCAGTGAATTTCATTTGCAACGGAAATCCTTTATTTCCGCCTTTTCGGCGGATATAAAGATTGTAGTGAAAAGCAGGTCCCGATAGCTATCGGGATAGCTTCTGAAATATCCCGAAGCGTCGGGACAGAATAAATCCTAAAATAAATCCTGTTAGTCCAACTATGGCAATAACACGACTCCCATATTGAATAAGGTAAAGGCCTGAATATCGACATTTTCCTGAATGGTTGCCGCCACTGATTTTCCGGCGCCGTGTCCTGCATTGATGTCAATACGGATCAGCGTTGGGTTTGTGCCGGTTTGTTTTTCCTGTAATTCGGCAGCAAATTTAAAACTGTGCGCCGGCACTACTCTGTCATCATGATCGCCCGTAGTGACCATGGTTGCCGGATATTGAATCCCTTTTTTTATGTTGTGCACCGGAGAATACCCTTTGATGTAGTTGAACATTTCCTTGCTGTCCTGCGCCGTTCCGTAATCATACGCCCAACCTGCTCCTGAGGTAAAAGTATGGTAGCGCAACATGTCCATCACGCCCACCGCCGGCAAAGCGACTTTCATCAACTCCGGACGTTGCGTCATGGTAGCGCCCACAAGCAATCCTCCGTTTGACCCACCACGAATGGCTAGGTATTGTGAAGACGTATATTTCTGAGCAATCAGGTATTCTGCGGCAGCGATGAAATCATCAAATACATTTTGTTTTTGCATTTTGGTTCCCGCATCGTGCCATTTTTTCCCGTATTCGCCACCGCCACGCAAATTTGGTACGGCATAAACGCCTCCGTTTTCCATCCAAACGGCATTGGCAATACTGAAACTTGGTGTCAAACTCACGTTAAATCCTCCGTAACCGTATAGCATGGTTGGATTTGTCCCGTCGAGTTTCAATCCTTTTTTGTGGGTGATAATCATTGGGATTTTGGTTCCGTCTTTGGAAGTATAAAATACTTGTTTGGATTCGTATTGCTCGCTGTTGAAATCTACTTTTGGTTTTTGATACACAGTAGATTTACCGGTTTGTGGTTCGAATGAAAAAGTAGAACCCGGAGTAATGTAATTCGTGAAGGAATAATACAAGGTTTTCTCTTTTTTCTTTCGGCCAAAACCACCAGCAGTTCCTACGCCTGGCAACAGAATGCCACGAACCAGTTTTCCGGAATAATCATACTGTTTCACCACCGAAACGGCATCTTTCATATAATTCGCAAAGATATAACCGCCACCTGTTGATGGAGACAACACATTCTCAGTTTCTGGAATAAAGTCTTTCCAGTTTTCCGGTTTCGGATTGTTGACATCCACTGTAACGATGCGTTTGTTGGGCGCATTCAAGTCGGTTTCTATGAATAATTTCCCGCCTTCGTTTTCAATGATGCTGTTGTCGCTCTTGAAATTATCCACAATAGTCACAATAGGACTGTTCGGTTTTGTCAAATCTTTGATGTACAATTCGTTTCCGTACGTAGAATTAGACGCTGTGATAACCAAATAACGGTCATCCTCCGTCACGCCACCGCCTACATAACGGCGTTTTTGGTCGGCACCAAAAATCACTTGGTCTTGTTTTTGTGCGGTTCCTAACGTGTGGAAATACAATTTATGTTGGTCGGTTTTCGCCGATAATTCGCTTCCTTTCGGTTTGTCATAACTGGAATAGTAGAATCCTTCGTTTCCTCTCCAAGACACACCGCTGAATTTGACATCGACAATGGTATCTTCAATTATTTTTTGGGTAATGGCATCCATGATAATGACTTTTCTCCAGTCGCTTCCGCCTTCTGAAATGGCATAGGCTACTTTAGAACCGTCTTTGGAGAAATCCAATCCGCCAAGCGAAGTAGTTCCGTCTTTAGAAAACGTATTGGGATCCAAGAACACCGTTTCGGTTCCTTTGGCGTCTTTTCTGTACAACACTGACTGGTTTTGTAAACCGTTATTTTTATAGTAATACGTGAAATTTCCTTCTTTGAAAGGCGCTCCTATTTTCTCATAATTCCACAGTTTTTCCATTCTTGCTTTTAACGCATCACGAAACGGAATTTGAGCCAGATAACCATACGTCACTTCGTTTTCGGCTTTTACCCAAGCACCGGTTTCAGCCGATTTGTCGTCTTCGAGCCAGCGGTACGGATCCGGAAGTTTAGTATCGAAATATACATCAACGGTTTCCCCTTTACTTGTTGTGGGATAGGTTACAGGTTTTGGTTTTTGGTTTTTGGTTTTGTCCAAAAGTCGCCATTGCAGAAGATACAGCCATTATTAAAAAAGTTTTTTTCATTAGATTCTGTTTTAGGTTGTTACAAAAATAGGGAAATAGTTAGTGTTGTAAAGGTGGGAAAGTCTTAAATAAAACCAAAAAAGCGCTACTCTTTCGAATAGGATTTGGTTTAAATAAGATTGCAACTATTTTTTTTCGCCTCGAATTGCTCGAATTTGTCACGAATTATCGTTTAGGTTAAAAATTTAATGAATTTCAGAATCTACTCAATTGTGTCCGCACTGCGGACGCAATTCAAACAAAAACACAGATGACACCGATAATACGGATTTACACTGATTTTATAGATTAATTTGTCTAAATATTCTGTTCAATATTTGTGTCCAGACGGTAGGTTATTCACTTTCTTTTCCTTGCTCAAAATTCTGTAATTCAATATTTACAGCTTCCAACAACTGTTGTTCCGTGGGCAGGTATAATTTATATTGACTGGCTACAATATTTTTCTCGTTTTCCGGCAGCGTGAATTTTACGACACCGTCATTCTTATTGGCACAAAGCAAAATACCAATAGTTGGATTTTCACGAGGCAGTTTTTCTACTCGATCGTAATAATTGACATACATCTGTAGTTGACCAATATCCTGATGCGTGAGTTTATCTGTCTTGATTTCGATAATAACGAAACATTGTAATATTCGATTATAAAACACCAAGTCTGTAAAAAATTCATCGCCGTCAATGTGTATTCTTTTTTGTCTCGCGACAAATGAAAAACCATTCCCCAGTTCCAATAAAAAATCTTGCAAATGGGTATATAGCGCTTTCTAAATCTCTTTCGTAATAAGCCGCTTCCCGTTTTAGTCCCAAAAATTCCAGATACATCGGGTCTTTTATAATCTCTTTGGCATCCGAAGGCAGTTTTTCATTTTTGGCAACGGCGAGTACGCTTTCTTTATCATTACTCATTAGAAGACGTTCCCAAAGATTGCTATAAATTTGACGCTCTAATTGTCTGGTATTCCAATTGTTTTTTACTGTTTCGGCTATATAAAAATCAGTCTTATCTTGACTATCAAGACGAATAATTAGTTTGTAATGCGTCCAACTCAATTGCGAACGCAGTGCGTTCGCAATTGGAAAAGAGCGATAAAATTGCCTAAATAATTCTATTTGGCGTTTTGAAAAACCACTTCCAAACTCGGGTTCTAACTGTTGTGAAATGTATTTTGTTAAATACTCTCCATAATCCGCACGATCCTTTCCTTCTTGTTCTTCCTCGAAGATACGTTGCCCAATATACCAATACATCAAAGTTCTTTCATTGTCTACCGCTCTAATGGCTTTGTCTTTGGAAGCTGCTATAATGGCTTTAATATCAGGAATTACAGATTGGTTTTGTAGCATCATTCTTTTGGGTTATAAAAATTCATTCGATTCTATATACAATAATACGAAAAAAGCACTGAAACAGTAATCAATACTTTTGTCCTTAAAACCAAAAAAACGCTACTCTTTCGAATAGCGTTTTTTGTTTTTTTGCTCAAGCAAATGAATTACAAATTAAAATTCACGCCCAAAACGATGTTTCTTCCAATGTTTGAAATGCCATCCGTTTTCAGACGGGAAAGGTGTGCGATATATCTTTTATCAAATAAATTATTCCCGTTGATGTTGACATCAAAAGCGGTTTTACCCAGTTTTACAGTTCCGCCAAAACCTAAATTAACCAAGTTATACCCATTCGATTCTGTCTCAAATCCGCTTACATTTTTTTGGTTGAACGTACTGGAAACATTCAAAGTTGCAAAACCATCTTCCAACCAGTTTTTGATTTTAAATTCGGTTCTAATGGTGTTATTCCAATTGTTAGCCGGGATTAACGGTAAATAATCTCTCCCGACACTTCGGGATTGTTTTTCGCCGGTTACGGTTTCAAAACTGGTTTCAAAGTGCAACCAATCCAACGGATGCGGGTGAAAATGCAGTCCGATTTCGCCTCCATATAATTTAGCGTTATTCTGAATATAATCAAAAACGGCATTTTCGTCAATCACTTCTCCTGTTGGCGAAGTGTAGATATAATTGTTGATGTGATTGTAAAATCCGTTTACAAAAAACTCAAAATGATCCGTTTTGTACTCTAAGTTTAAATCCGTTTGTACGTTTTGCTCAGTTTCTAAATCGCTGTTTCCTACTTCATAGCGATTCGTTCCTTCATGCACTCCATTGGAAGTTAATTCGGCAAGGTTTGGCGCTCTAAATCCCGAAGCCACGTTCAAACGTAACGTCAAATCATCGGCCAGATTGGTTTTGTAACCCAAAGATGCATTAAAACTGTCGTATGATTTATCGATGGCTTCAAAGGAACCTTCTTCCCCTGTAATTCCTTGCGCATCCGTGGTAACATTTCTATTGTCGAAACGCAATCCGGCTTGCAACACATTCGAATTCCACTCATAATTAGCCGTTCCAAAAACACCAAAATCATTCGTAACAGCATCCGGAATTAAATATTCTTCTCCTGAATTTGTATTGGTTTGGTGCATTCCCTGAACCCCAACAATGGTTTCTATTTTCCCCATTTTTGGTAAATGGTATTTTGCATTGTAATTGAATGTCTTTAGTTTCATATGTAAAACGGCCACATTGCTGTCTTCAAACTCACTTCGATCATTGGCAACATACCCTAAATCAAGATCCAGTTTTGATTTTTCGAAAAAGAAAACAGAATTCAAACTCAATAAATGATTGAAAACGCCTTGTTTTGGGAATCCGGTTTTCTTGCTCGTCGTTTGGTCTGCTATGCCATCTTCCGGAATTCCTAAATCCAATTCATTGTAATTGTATCGCAATACACTTGAGAATTTGGCATTGCTGTAGCCAATTCCTGTTTTGAAATCGGTTTCATTGTAACGGGTATTCGTCACTCGGTCGCCATCGGCACCCGAGGTCGAAGACCGAACTGGCGAAGCAATTTTATAATCAGAATGGGTGTTGTAACTTCCACGAGCCATAAATTTCCAGTTGTCTGTAGATGTTTTCAAACCCAAAGAAGAACTGCTTCCGGCGGTATTCGAGAAGTATTTTTGACTGAAGTTCGCTTTAAAGGTATTTGCATCGGCAAATTTTTCCGGGTTAAAATACAAAACACCACCCAACGCATCGGAACCGTACAACAAAGAAGCTGGTCCTTTAATTACCTCAACGCTTTCTATTCCTGAATCGTTCAATCCCAAACCGTGTTCGTCACCAAACTGTTGATTTTCTATTCGAACGCCTTGAGAATACACCAAAACACGATTGCCGCTCAAACCACGAATCACCGGTTTCCCGATAGATGTTCCGGTAGAAACCTGAGAAACTCCGGGAATAGTCGCCAATCCTTCGATTAAAGTGGCCGTTCCTTTTCGTTGCAAATTTTTGATGCTTTCGTGCTCCACTTTCATCACATTTTGCGATTGAATTTTATTGAAGGCTGTTGAAACAATGACTTCATCCATTTCGAAAATTGCTTCTTCTAGTATAATATCAAGTGTGTTTTCTATTTGAAGACTGCTTATGGTTTTATTTTGGGTAGCAAATCCTACGAACGTAAAGCTGATTTTTAGGTTTCTATTTGGCAGATTGGAAAGTATGTATTTTCCGTTTTCATCTGTAGTGGTTCCTTTATGCGATTCTGACGCATATACTGAAACGCCTTTTATGGGTTGGTTTCTTAAATTGGTTACGGTTCCCGAAAGGGTATTTTGTGCCTGAAGCATCGCCGAAAACCCCAAGAATAGGGCTATGATAAATTTTTTCATTGAAAATGATTGTAGTATTCCTACTGTCGGCTTTCTCCAAAAGAGTTGTTGACGAGAATGGAATTATTTAGTAAATAAAAAAGCATCCAACAAAATCAAATTAATGAAGTTGCATGGAAAATGAATTCAGCTTAAACTATTTACTGGAGGACCTCGAAGGGAATACAAACTGCCGGAAAACGAAATAACCGTTTCCGCTGCAGTAAAGAAATAAGGGATTTCTTCACTACTGGAGTACAATTGATAGGAGAAATCTTTTGGAGTAATGTAACTGCCAAAAGCAAATTCACAAACATAACAATGGTCTAATTTGTGGTGCTGGTGCGTTATCTCGGTACCGGTAACATTATATTTATGGTGGCACTGCTTTTGGGAAAGCTGTTTTTCCAAATGCTCATAGGTATGAAATGACTGAAACAGCATTGAGAACAATACTATAACAACCAGAGAAAGACTTACTATGAGTTTATTCTTTTTCATTCGAGCCAAAGGTAACAAAAACAAGAAAAAAGAAAACCATTTGTCTCACAAAATATATTTTTGCGAAACAAATGGTTTCATTTTAAAATAAAAATTGATTTACACCAATTTGGCTGCAATCAAATATTCTGCAATTTGTATCGTGTTTGTCGCCGCTCCTTTTCTCAAGTTGTCCGCAACAATCCACATATTCAAGGTGTTCTCCTGGCTTTCGTCACGACGAATTCTACCTACAAAAACGTCATCTTTTCCTTGTGCATACATTGGCATTGGGTACGTATAGGTGTCATTATTATCCTGAACCACTACGCCATCGGTATGATGCAAAATGCTTCTCACTTCATTTACGTCAAAATCATTCGAGAATTCTACATTTACCGCTTCACTGTGTCCGCCTACTATTGGCACACGAACGGCAGTAGCCGTAACGGCAATTGTATTATCGCTTAAGATTTTTTTGGTTTCACGAACCAGTTTCATTTCTTCTTTAGTGTATCCATTTTCTTCAAAAGAATCACATTGTGGAATCGCATTTCTGTGAATTGGATATTTATAAGCCATCTCACCTTGAACACCTGCATATTCATTTTCCAATTGTTCCACTGCTTTTACGCCTGTTCCAGTGATGGATTGGTACGTAGAAACAATCACACGTTTGATGTTGTATTTTTTGTGCAAAGGAGCCAAAACCAATACCATTTGAATGGTAGAACAGTTAGGATTCGCAATGATTTTATCTGCTGCAGTCAATTCAGCTGCATTGATTTCAGGAACGATTAATTTTTTGGTTGGATCCATTCTCCAAGCCGATGAATTATCGATAACGGTTGTTCCTGCTGCCGCAAATTTTGGAGCCCACTCCAATGACGTATCGCCACCTGCAGAGAACAAAGCAATATCCGCTTTCATATCAACTGCCGTTTGCATACCCACTACTTTATATTTTTTACCCTTGTATTCAATTTCTTTACCCACTGATCGCTCAGAAGCAACCGGAATTAATTCTGTTACAGGGAAATTTCTTTCTGCCAAAACTTTCAACATTACTTCGCCAACCATTCCGGTAGCGCCTACAACTGCTATTCTCATCTTATATTTTTATTATTGAATATTAAATTTGAAGTACAAAAGTAAGTAATATTGAAATCAAAACAAGGGTGTTGACAAAAAATAACAAAATGTTATATTTACAACAAATAGTTATTGGATAAAATTAGTTGCTTTTAAATTCTTTTGTTAATTCCCGAATCTGCGGTATAATTTCCTTTACTAAAAGCGCAAAGAAAAACCGCTTCGATTACGAAGCGGTTTAGTCCTGAAATAAATTCAGGATAAATTAGAATATATAATGCAGCGGAAATTATTTTTTCAATAAATCTCTAATCTGAGTCAATAATTCTTCTTGAGTTGGTCCAGCTGGAGGAGCAGGAGCAACTTCTTCTTTCTTTCTGGCTTTTTCAGCAGCTCTTAAAACAATGAAAATAAAGAAAGCAATAATCACGAAATTAATAATTGCCTGAACCAAGTTTCCGTATGTAATCACAGCGGCACCGGCAGTTTTAGCAGCAGGCAGCGTTTCGTAACTGTTCCCGTCCAGCGTGATGAATTTTTGGGTAAAATCAATTCCACCAGTTATCAACCCTACGATTGGCATAATAACATCATCCACAGCAGATCCAACAATTTTGCCAAATGCAGCACCAATAACTACAGCAGTTGCTAAACTTAGAACGTCTCCTTTCATTAAAGAAGCTTTAAAATCACTGAAAAATCCCATAATTTATTTATTTTTTTTAGGTTACAATTTATCTTTGCAAAAACGAATTTAATAAAATTTTTAACACAATTAATAGCCTTTCACCCAATATTTAATTACTCTCTGTAGAATACCCGTTTCACTCGTTGGGAAATACTGGTCAGAATTTCATAGGGAATTGTGTTTAGTTTTTGCGCCATATACGTTACCGTCGGGCTTTCGCCAAAAATAATCACCTGATCTCCTTCTGCACATTCTATGTCAGTAACATCAACCATCAGCATGTCCATACAGATACTGCCAACAATAGATGCTTTTGATTTTTTAATCGTTACAAAACCTATACTATTTCCCCAACTTCTGGAAATACCATCCGCATAACCAATAGGAATGGTAGCAATTTTCGTGGGTTTCTCGGCAATGAATCGTCTGCCATACCCTACGCTTTCGCCGGCAGCAATACTTCTGATTTGCGAAATTACCGATTTTAGCGTACCCACATTTTCCAGCTGTTTTTGTTCTTCGGCATCATTTGAAACACCGTAAAGACCAATACCCAAACGCGCCATGTCGTATTGAGAATCCGGATAATTACTAATTCCGGAAGTATTTAAAATATGTCGAAGCGGTTTTATTTGTAATTCTGCCATCAATTTAGACGATAATTTTTCGAATAAATCAATTTGTGAATGTGCAAAATCCGTGTATTCTAAATCATCACTTGTGGCCATGTGTGATAAAATACTTTTTACTTTAACGGTTTGATTTCCTTTTAAAGTCGCAATCAAATCATCAATCGTATTGTCTTCAAAACCCAAACGATGCATTCCTGTATCGAGTTTGATATGTATCGGAAATTGGTTTAAATTCTTTTGTTGTGCAATTTTAAGGAACGCATGAAGTCCTTTTAAACTGTAGATTTCAGGTTCTAATTGATGTTGAATGATCGCAGGAAAACTGGTCGTTTCAGGATTTAAAACCATAATAGGCAAATGAATTCCTGCGCTTTTCAGCGAAATTCCTTCATCGGCAAAAGCCACTCCCAGATAATCCACTTTGTGATGTTCCAATAATTTAGCGATTTCAAAACCGCCATTTCCATATCCAAAAGCCTTCACCATCACCATAATCTTGACATTCGGCTTCAATTTTGATTTAAAGAAATTCAAATTATAACTAATCGCATTCAGGTTGATTTCAAGAACGGTTTCATGTGTTTTTTCTTCTAATAAAGAAACAATTTCTTCAAATTGAAACGTTCTCGCTCCTTTAATCAGAATGGTTTCATTGGCAAAATTCAAATCATCAAAATTTGATATAAACTCGGCTGTATTTTTATACGTTATGCAATTGGCAAACTTTTTTTCGAATGCCGAAATGGTTTCTCCAATGCCTATGACGCGGTCAATTTTATTCGAAACAATCAACTGGGAAACTTTAGCATACAATTCGTCATTAGACAAACCACTTTGAAAAATATCCGAAAGTATCACCGTTTTCTTCTTGTATTGCTTTTGACTTTCGAGAAAATCCAACGCTATTTTCAACGACTGAAAATCGGAACTGTAACTGTCATCAATGATACTGCAGTTATTGATTCCATTCTTGACTTTTAAACGCATTTCTACCGGATACAATAGTTCCATTCGATTTTGAATGGTTTTTTCATCGTATTTAAAATACAACAAAACCATCAAACACGAGATTGCATTTTCAACAGATGCCTTATCCTGAAAAGGAATTACCAATTCAAATGAATCTCCTTTGTATTTGTATTGAATTGTGGTGGTGTCGCTTTTTATTGTTGCATTAAATACAAAAACATCAGCTTCTTGTGAGTCAAAACTCCAGGTAAACGTTTTTGCTTTTGAAAAAATAATGGAATCAACCATTTCGTTCTTTTGGTAAATAACCACTTCAGAATTTTCAAAAAGGGTAATTTTCTCTCTTATTTTATTTTCTAAACTCGTAAAACCTTCATCATGTGCAGAACCAATATTGGTAAGAATCCCAATCGTTGGCTTGATTATTTTCTCCAGTTTTTCCATTTCAGAATGGGTAGAAATTCCGGCTTCAAAAATCCCCAGATTGTGTTGCTCGTTGATTGCAATTACTGACAACGGAACACCAATTTGTGAGTTATAACTTTTTGGACTTCGAATAATGTTATAATCAGGGCTCAATAAAAAATTAAGCCATTCCTTAACTATCGTTTTTCCATTACTTCCGGTCAATCCGATAATAGGAAAATCAAAAAGACTGCGATAGTTTGCCGCAAATTGCTGCAAAGCGGTCAACGTATTTTCAACAACAAAGAAATTGGCCTTACCCTCACACTCTTCCGGAATATGGGTAACCACAAAATTCTGAACACCAGTTGCAATTAAATCCTTGATGTACCGATGCGCGTCATTATTGGCTCCGACCAATGCAAAAAACAAAGTCTGCGGTCCGTTTTGCAACGAACGACTGTCTATAGCAATAGTATCTATTGCCAAATTAGTGCTGTTACCACTAAATTCAGCGGGGATATTTTGAATACTTTTTAGGATTTTCTGGCTCATGGAATTAGAAAGAGGTTGAAGTAGATTTCTTGTATAGAAATTACTCTTTTAATAGTTCGTCTATTTGTAAAACTTCCTCAAAAATAACACTTCTTTTCAAAACGATGACTTAGATATACTATAATTATAAGCAATTCCGTTTATTTAAGAAAAAGAAACAATAGCATTGGCTTTACTAATTTTGGCAGATTACTTATATTTGTTTTTAGATAAAAATCAGAAGTTTTGAAAAAAATCCTCCCATTGTTTTCCCATGTTTTCCATCCGATATTCATACCGGCAATGGCCACGTTGTTTTACCTTTCATTTAACGGCGCTGACTTTGTAAATCAAGAAAAACTATTTGTTTTTTTTCAAGTTCTGGTGGTAACGGTAATTTTACCTGCTTTGGTATTTTTATTATTACGTACCGCAGGAAACGTAGATTCCATCATGCTTGCCGAAGTATCCCAACGCAAAATCCCATTAATCCTTCACTGCTTTTTACTAATTCTGTTGGTGCGAAAAAGCATTACAATAGACCGATATCCTGAGTTGCACTTTTTTCTGCTGGGTGCACTTTTGAGTACTATATTGGCGCTTATTCTTTTGTTTCTCCATATAAAAGCGAGCCTTCATATGATAGCAATCAGCTCCTTGACGGTATTTATAATTGGATTGAGCTTACACCTTCAGATTCAGATTACATTTACTATTGCAACACTGATTCTCCTGAATGGTTTTGTGGCTTCCTCACGATTAGAAATGAAAGCACACACGAACAAAGAATTGATTATAGGTTTTATTCTGGGAGCAGTGCCTCAGTTGCTTTTGTTATTTCTGTGGCTATAAAATGTAGAATATAATTCCAATATTCAGTGATTTCATATTAACCGATTCGTCATTGACTTTAGCCGATTTAAACAGCGAATTCAAGCCGTAATAGGCATATAAATTAATCGTATTATAGCCTGATGAAATGTAAGCTCCATATTGAACTTTATTGAAATCTTTATTTCCTGTCACCACCACTTTGCCATCAGCACTATTAAAAACAGACCTATCATAGAGTACATAACTCAACTTTAGTCCTCCGTAAATCCTCCAAAATTTATGACTTTCGTATGTAGATGTTCTCCATCTGAACTCAAGAGGAACATCAACAGAAAGTAGCGAGAACTTGTTTTTATCATATGGAATATCCGAATCAATAATAGTATATACCGGTGTTCCTGCGGGTGAAGAAATAGCAAGATTCTGATTGTAATTATTATAAGAAAAACCAATACCGGAAGCAATAGCAACCGTTCTTTTTTTATTAATGGGCATATCTCTCAGAAAACCTGCCGAAAGACCCGAAGAAAATTTACTTTGTGACAACCCAGACGGTTTGTTCATCAAGGTATTGTACGTTATTGCAAAATAAAACTGATCTTCTCGATACAAGGAATCGACTTTCACAATGACAGTATCTTGAGTTGCTGTATTTTCTTGGGAAAAAACATTCAAAACCGATAAAAGAAGAAAACAACTAAGAAAAATTCGCATATTGTTATTTTTGTTTAATGATTGCTTCATAGCTAGTTTAAATACATTCTTCGATTCAGTTATATAGCTATACAAATATAGGATTTTTGGAAGGTTCCTGACACGTATTACTTTCAAAAACAAACTTCAATTCACAAACAGGACAAAAAACCCCCACTAAAAAAAATTTAGCGGGGGTTTTATTTCATATTCAAAAAGTAGATATATCTATAATCCCGATTGATATAGTTTATTAGTTTCTATTTTTATTATTTTTCACGACTTATACGCCAAATAATAAAATTTCGCGAAAAAATATCAATATTAAAATACCAATCAATAAACTCGCAATAGTAACAAAAAATCCACCTATGAACAAAAACACTTCGTTTTGTTTATTGTCTATTTTCATCTGTTAATTGTTTTTTTATTAGTACACTTTTTAAACTGTTTCTTTTAACGATGCATTAAATACCTTAAATATTCCTTGTGTCCTCAACTTTTTCAACCAAGCGTTTAAAGTAGTTTCTGGAAAATTAATTTAGGAACATTCTGATTTCTAATTCGTTAACCTAAATTACAATTTATCAGTTAGAACTACAAATATTATCGACTAAATACACTCAAAGATTATTTAAATAATCCTTTTCTTATTTTTATAATTAAAATTTAAGTTATACCAAACGAAAATATAATATAGACCAATTTTGATAATTGGTTTTTTTATGGTAAATTTGGACTATATTATAACAGTAATTATGGCACATGCAAAAATTTTGGTGATTAAGGA
>NZ_JBLVPV010000026.1:0-42926 GCF_048286775.1 Flavobacterium glycogeni | reverse complement strand
ATCATGCTACTTTTTTGGATATGCCATTGTTTGGTTACTCTTAATTTTAATTTCAAATTCTTTTCCGGACAATTTCCTAAAACTAGGACAATGGATGTTGTTATTAACCATTAGCGGTCTTATTTATTATGGAACAAAAAAACAAAATGCTTAGTCTTGCAGGATACATAAACGTAATCATTGGATTTGGACATATAGTCGGACTTTTGTGGGCTGAACAAATGTTTCAGGTAACTGGAATTAGTTCCGAAATGAAAGCGCTTTCTCTAATCCATTATTCTTTGCCTTACTTATTGACAATTTTTGTTGCCGTATGCTTTTTCATATTCGGATTATATGGTCTTTCGGCAGATAATAAATTCAGAAAGCTACCTTTTCAGAAAATTGTAATTTATATGATTGCAGGTGTTTATATTTTTCGTGGACTGGGCGAACTCTCTTTTAATTTTGACAAACTCAACACAAACTGGTTTCTTGAAACAAGTTATTCACTCATCGCAGTACTAATTGGATTATTATTTTTAATTGGCGGTCTGAACAAATGGAAATTTGCGACTGAAAAATAACAACCTCATAACAAGTGTTTTGCAAAATTGGGATAGATGTGCTAAATTTGAGTATTAGACTTCTAATTAACATTTGTGCATTCAAAGCCCAAAAACGTTGGTGGTCATTGTAACGAACAACATCACAAGAAATGAAACGAATAATTACATTTTTGACTTTGACATTTTTAACCTTGACTTCGTGTAACGAATCTGGTGCTTGATTGCATCGAGTGCCTACTTAAATTACTTGGTAAATCGTAGCGTTTGTAACGCGGTTAACAACCGCTCATTGCTAATCAAAGGTTCTCGGCAGAGTTTGAATTGTAGTTTAAATCCTGTATGTTTACTTTATAAATAACAAAATAAAGTTCGTTTAGAGGTTTTTAGACGAACTGACGTTGTGGGTTATACTCGAAAAACGGAACGAAAGAGGGAATAAATCATAATTAAAAATTAAAAATGAATAGAATAACAGTTTTTTGCGGTTCAAGTTTTGGGATTGAAAAGGATTATGAAGTTAAAGCGTTTCAACTTGGTGAAATAATGGCAAGTAATAATATTGAATTGGTTTACGGCGGAGCAAAAGTTGGTCTTATGGGTGCAGTTGCTGACGGAATTATAAATAAAAATGGAAAAGTAATTGGAGTTTTGCCAAGTTTTTTATCAAACAAAGAAATTGCACACGAAAACTTAACCGAACTTATAATTGTGGAAAGTATGCACGAGCGAAAAACCAAAATGAATGAATTATGTGACGGAGTAATTGCATTGCCTGGAGGATTTGGAACATTAGAGGAATTTTTTGAAATGCTAACTTGGGGTCAACTTGGATTGCATAAAAAGCCAATTGGAATTTTGAATGTTGGTGGTTTTTATGATTTATTAATCCAATTTGTTGAAAATATGGTTGAAAAAGGATTCTTAAAAAAAATAAACCAAGAAATGATAATTATAAGTGATGATGCTGAAGAATTATTAACTAAAATGAAAAACTATGTTGCGCCCGAAGTTGGAAAATGGTTAAAAAAAGGAGAAGAGTAAATTATAAAGTAGGAACGCACAACAGCCGGTAAGCGAAATTGCTGAGTTTTCGGTAATTTGACGTTTGGTTTTTACGAAGAAATATCCCCATTCTGGTGCTCGTCTGAGAGACGAGTACCAACTTAAATTAAAAAGCAAGATGTAGCATTAGCAACATGGTTATCAACACCTTTATATAATCCCGATGGCTTCGATATTTTAACACAACGATAGTGCTGATTAACTTCGTCAGTTTGCTATCGCTAGGGGGGGTAGATAATTGAATTTCTGTATGGGCACGGATTGCTGCGTCAGTTCACTTTGCTCGTGTGCAAATCCAATCAGAATTTTTAGCAATAGTGCAGAATGGCTTGTGCCAAAAAAATAAAACAGAAAAGAAATAATATTGGACAATAAATATTTCCCTTTTTGTACTTTACCTTTGTCGAACTTATAAAAAAACATTCGCATTAAAGTTTAAAGGCCCGAATTCAATATGAAACGAGAACATTATATCCCATTTGATAAGGAATTCTTACTCGAACAACAACTGGCAGAATATGCCGGAGATAAAAAACAGATTGAGGATTTCAAAAAGCTATTCGATATAATTGAACATTATTTCCACTACGAAGCATTTAACCTAATCCGTAATTTAAAACAAAATTATGCATTATTCGACCCAGATATAAATCTAAAAGAACGAGTAGCATTTATTGGCAAAAGTGACTTTTCGCTTTTCAAAGAAACCCTTCATAAAGTTCTTGATTTAAGTAATTACAGTCGTGTGGATCAAGAAACTTTAGACAAAGCTTTCAAAGATTCAGATTTGATAGGATTAAAACTTGCCATTGATTTAGGTGCATATAAAGATTATGAAATATATGTAAGAGGTCAACATACAACGACAGAAAAAGTAAGTAAACTCTTTTTTTGGAAGAAGGAAATAGAGATTGAATACTATGATCGTGTCATGATTTACCTTAATTATCACGATACAAGTTACTATAACGAAAAAAAAACTCGATTAGACAAAATGCCGATTGACCCTGGGTCGATTGTATTAAAAATCTTCAAGCGCGTTCCTAAAAACGATCTAGAAACTATATTCCCGAATGCAGTCCCAATGATGTCAAAAACCGATAAAATATTATTATGGGTGCCAGGTCTTGTAGGGGGTATTTCATTATTGAGCGCGAAAGTAATTCCAGCATTAATTGCAATGCAGGCGGCATACCAATCTGGTGAAACCATAGATTTGTTAAATAGTAAAACCTCATTAAATCAAGGTTTAATTGCCCTTGGAATATTGGGTGCATACTTGTTCCGTCAATACAATAACTTTGTAAACAAGAAAATAAAATATTCCAAAATGCTTTCGGATAGTCTTTATTTTAAAAATCTGGGAAATAATAGCGGTGCCTTTTATTCTTTATTAAACTCTTCGGAAGAAGAAGTACTTAAGGAAACCATCTTGGCATACTCCTTTTTAAACAGAAGTAAGGAACCCTTAACAGCTTCAGCACTCGATCAACAAATTGAATCGTGGTTTAAAACAAAGCATAATACAGACCTTGATTTTGATGTAAAAGACGCTTTATTGAAATTAAAAGACAGTGGTCTTGGTATCGAAACGAATGGTAAATTGGAAGTTATACCTTTAGACAAGGCTCTCATTAGAATAGATGAAGTATGGGACGAGGTTTTTGAATATAACCGAAAATAGTTTTTCCCCGATAACTCGGATTTAGATGAATGTCAAAAAAAATCAAAATAGGCTGTTGCAATAATTTGCAATAGCCTATTAAAATATAGCATAAAAAAATGCTTGACTCTTGTGAAAGAATCTAGCATTTATTAGGGAGCCTGTTTTATTTTTTGACTATTTTATCAGTAAATAGTACTTTGTTGTCAGCGCTCAAAGTGTAAATGTAAACGCCTCTTCTAAATTGGCTTACATTTATTTGTGTTGTATTTTCAGTTGTGTTTCCAATTATTTCTACTGGTGCCTGATTGCATCGAGTGCCTACTTAAATTGCTTGGTAAATCGTAGCGTTTGTAACGCGATTAATGACAAGAAATTGTATTTTGCACTTGGGCAGCTATTGGTGCTTTCCTCTTGTCGCCCACAGCTAATCGAAGGTTGCAGGAAAGAGTTTGAATTATAGTTGAAATCCCATATATTTACTTTCTAATTATCAAAATTGAGTTCGTTTGGAGGTTTTTACACGAACTGACGTTAGCGGTAAGTTAAAAATCAGAAATTTGAAAGAGACATTTGAAATATTAAAAGGATTGCCAGCATACGGCGAAATGTATACTTCAATTCCTGAAAATGGCTATTCGGAATTTTCGGAAGGTTTGGCAATTAAATTTATCAAAAAAGATAATACTGAATGGATTGGAAATTTTGAAACTGGAAGTTCCAGTTTGAAATTTGCAACAAAATTAAAAAACAGTGAAAGTATTTTAATAATTGCGTGTGGAATTTGCTACATAATGAATTCCGAAGAAACGAAACCAAAAATTGAATTTGGACACGATTATAAATATGTTTTTGAATATAAAACCAAGTTTGTTTTAGTTGGTGAATATTCAATTTCTATTGTAGAAAGTATCGATAAAATGGAACATTTAGACAACTTATGTTACGACGGAATAACAAATGTGAAATTGGAAAATGAAAACTTAATAGGAGTCTTAAATAGTTATAATTCGTCTGGAGAAGGATATAAAAGTGATTTTATTTTAAACTTAGAAACTACAGAGTTTAAAGAAACAGAAAGAAATGAAAGCCAAAACAAAGTAAATAACCAAAACGAAATAAGTAAAGAAAACATAGTTAAAACCAAGAAATGGTGGAAATTATGGTAACTAAATAAGCTACTGCCAACACTTGCTACTAGTGATTTGGGCAATTGGCTTAATTTGAATATGGTTTTATACCTGCCAATTTAATGGATATCTGAAAAAGCAGGTTTCCTTTTCCCTACAAACAAAAAACGAATGCAAAAAATAACGAGGGTAAATTTTACCTTCAAAAACAAAACGAGAGTAAATTTTCCATATATTCACACTTGTATACAAAACGAGTGTAAATAACACCCTTGTTCAAAAAATAACATTATGAGCGAGAAAGCGTAAGGTAATTCTAAAAATGAAGTTATAAAAAGTAAAGACATACTTTATAGAAACCAGTTGCAACAGAATTACTATTTATAGGATAGGGGTCAGTCTTCGATAAAAACACATTTAGAATGAACAGATATAACTAACCTTTCTCTAGTTAAATCGTTATCATGAAGTAGAAAATCTTTTATGTAATATCTTAGTTTTTCAATAGATTCCGTTTTTGATTCTTCGGTATAACATTCCTTGTTTTTAGCTTGTGAGAATACATATAATATTTCATTGGCTATTATTTCTTTTTGAATTGGGTTTTTTTCAGAAAGTAACTCGGTTATTTTTTTTATAAAATTATATTTATTTGACATAAATAAGTTTTAATTGAATCTAAAGATAAGGAAATAATCCGTGAAATGTAAATAAAACGATTGTATTGCATAACAGACTGTTTTTTTTTGAAATCTATAGCGTATTAAATGATAAAAATAGTTTTGTATATCTTGGAAAGTCCATGTATGTTAAGTGAACTCTTTGATCGTATTTTTTATTCACTTTTCATACGTCACATTCCTGTCATTTTCAGCTTGTATCAGAATTCTTTACCTAGTACATCTGGAGTGCATCAGTAAAAACTGTTTAACAATGAGTATAGAACAAAAAAGGAGGCCTTTTTAAAGGGCCTCCGATTGTAGATTCTGATTTACCATTTATCAACTCATACCGTTAAGCATGAAATGACTATTTGAATAAGCTTCTCTTTTCAGATGGTTTTACTCAAGTGATTAATCAAAACCACACTCAAAGATACAATTATATAAACAGCAAATAATTAGAAATAAACGCTTTAACTATTAATTAACCTATTAACTATGAAAAACCGGTTGTATAGTAAGTTCGGGATTAAGGATTATTTGTATAGTTATGATTAGGATTTATTTAATAACCTGTATAGCTATTTCAGGACAAGACAAGCTCTTATCAAAAGCATAGATAAAGCATAGATAAAGCATGGATAAAGTATGGATAGTGTATGGATAATTCATGCTAAGTTTTGGCTTCGCGATGATTGAAATAGCATTTAAAGTAGTTTATATATGTTCTCTGGAAAAGGATATTGATGCAGATGCTATAGTAAGCAATATCTTTGAGATAGAATGGTCACCAAAGTCTGGTACATTAAAAAGCTTTCCTGAGATTGATAGAACAGAATGGTTTACATTTGAAGAGGCATTGGAGAAAATCAATAAGGCAATGGAAGTTCTTATTTTGCAGTTGGTAGGAAAGCTTGAGTATTGAATTATGGGGTAGGGAAGTCCAAACCCAATAGTAGTCAGATACAAAAAAGCCCTCCGGAAAATCCAAAGGGCTGATAATTCAAAATAAATTTATTTTTTTGATTCTTCTACAGAAACTTTTCTAAACTCTTTTAAAAGTTTTTCTAGTTCCAAAGTTGATTTACGAGCTCTTGGCCCGGCAGCTTTGACACCTTTTTCAATTAATGATTCAGATTCTGTTTTGAATGTTTCGAATTCAGCGTTGATTTTTGCAACTAAATCTTTCATGATAGTATTTATTAAATTAGGGCGCAAAAATAAAAGTTTGCTTATTAGATATAACTAATTTGCTGTTAAAATTCTCACTTTTTTTATGAGTAGCTGTGGCATGTAATTCAATATAGACGGATTATAATTGGTTATAAGCGACTTAAGAGTGATTACTCGATTTTAATTTTATTAGCCATCAGTTTTCTAAATACCCAATTTTTACCTGTTCCAACAGTTTTACATTCTCTTCGATTGTATTTTGAAAAAACTCTGCCATAATTTTGGGGTATAGTATCATTCTTTTAGATATAGTACCCTTCATCTTTTTTTTAGTCGCTTGTTCATAAATATTTGATGTTCACGAAAACGTGAACATCAAATATTTATGAACATAGATTAATCTTTACTATCACTAGTAGTATCTACTACACCAATTCTAAATGGTTACAGTAAGAAATCAGGAATGTACTTTTTTGAGCTCCCCAATAAAAAAGGACGGAGGCATCTCAGCTCTCGCAAGAAAAGCATTGGCAAACCTTTGCGTACTGCTAAAACCTATTTCTTCGGCTAATGCTTTATTGGTGTAGTTTCTCATCATCTTATCCGTTTTTAATAATGAAATTATATAGTCAACTTTAAGATCGTTAATGTACTTTGTGAAATTTTTTCCTCTATAATGGTAAATTATCTGTGACAAATATTTACTATTAGAATCAAAAGCAGTGCTAAGCTTCCCCAATGTTAAATCTTTTTCCAGAAATTTTTTATCTCTTTCAAATTTTTCTAATTGTTTCAAAATAGATGCGGCTGTATCTTCATTGATGTCTAATATACCTTTTTTTATGTTTTTGACTGGAGCTTTAGAGACCTCGCTTTTTTTCATAAGCTCGTCAAATTTTTGTCTGTACATATTCTTGTTTCTAATATGTCTATAAGCAAGGAACAGGATTGATAAAAATAGAAAAGTAATAACACTTATAAAAATGAAGTCATTATATTTTCTTCTATCAAGAAGGTTTTCAATTTTATTTTTCTCCGAAAGGATTTCTTTAGTATCATATTCTTTACGAATTCTACCGGATAAATATTCGTATTTAGTGTCTAAAATACGGTCCGCTTTAAGTAATTTTTCAATGTAATGCAGTTGGGCGTTCAGATTATTTTGAGACTTATAATACTTTATTATTAATTCGTAGTTTTCTAGGAGATCAGGGCGAATATAACTTTTTGCATCAAAAATCTCATCTACTTTTCTAAAATACAGTAGGGCCATTTTAGGTTTTTTAAGTGCCCAGTAACTTTTTCCGATATAAAAATACCCTACAGATTCATTTGCGAAATCTTCGTTCTCCCGAATGGCAGGTAGCGAATAGGTTATTTTTTTAATAGCTGTTGCGTAATTGTTTTTGAAATACTGATTTATCCCTTCCGAGTGAATAAAATAGGACTCCATTTCATTAGTAGCCAATCTTTTTCCTTCTGCCAGACCCTTTTCATTTGTTTCGGAACATAAACCGTAGTTACCTATTTTGTTATAGCAAAGCCCAATTAAATGGAGTGAATTCAAATACGCTCTGGCATTTTCATCTTTAAAATAAGTAATGCATTCCCGGAATAATGATAGTGCTTCATCATAAAACCTCAGATAGTATTTTATATTGGCAATATTATATTTCACCTTATAAATTAAATAGGTATCGTTGGTTTTAGAAATGAAATTATTTGCTATTAGGTAATTGTTTAATGCATAATTATGTTTTTTCTGAGCATAGTATACAATTCCCTTTGAAAGATAGGCAGAACCGATTAAGGCATTATCCCCCGATTTTTTTGCAGCATAAATCATGCTGTCTGCATACACTAGTTTTAAATTTTCAGGCGAGTAATGAACATAATTTTTATAACCATTTACGATTTCTTCTGAATTCTTTTCTGATGTAGCTTTTAATAAGAAGGTTCTAAGATACAGCGATTGTTTCACACTGTCTTTTTCTAAATCTTCTGCGCGCTCAAATAGATAATCGTAATTCTTATTTCGGAGTGTATCGGGGATTTTAAATCCATTTTGTTGTGCACAAACTTGGTTCCCTAAGCAGAGAGATAATATGAATAGATATATTTTAATCATAGGTTAAGTAAGAAATGGGGAACTATTTTCTCTACAAAATCAATTTTTAGCACAGGGCAATGCTTTACAAAAAGTCTTGGGAGTGTTTTGCGAGAAATTACCTCAAAGATAGTCTAAACAATTGATAATGATAAATTTTTAACAAAAAAAGGGGTGTGGATTTCCATGAAATCCATACCATAAATCGTGGAAACCCATAGGCAATGTGTTGCGATGCCGAAATTCAACTTCTAGCTTTGCCTTGAATTCAAAAGCAAAAATATTTGGCATCGAGCTAAATTAAAGTTCTGCTTACCCGGGTGAAATGAACTGACGAATAAAAGTACTCAGTAACATTTAACACATTTTAATCATGAAAAATATTTCATTATGCTTAGTGATTTTTCCATTACTAATTATTTCCTGTACTGCTGACAACATTGATGCTTCAGACAATAGTACTGATAGTAAGGTTAATAGCAAGAAATTAGAAAAATCAGCGCGTCTAGTAGAAAACTTGACCCCTGAAAACCCGGCAAACGTTTATGACCTTGCCGGTAAGTTGCACAATGACATACTTGATACTTATTTGGCGGGTAATTATCAGTATAATACAATTTCTCAAATTAGTCAACAGATTGAAGCCATAGCAGTTGCGAATAATGATCTGGCACTTTTAAATTTTGCAACGAACGTACCTGTGAATCTTGAGGAGATACAAGCGATTGTAAAAAATCCAGAGGCTGAACTCGATGAGGCTATTGTAAATTCGTCAATGACAAATGTAGCGAAAGGCAGCCTTTCCAGCTTTATGAACGCAACACTTTTATGGGAAAATGAGGAGTACGGAACGATTTATCAATCCATAGTTTCTTATGAATCATCGGTGATGACTAATTCTCAATTTAGCAGCGAGGACAAGAGAATAATCCTTACCACATCCTCTATAGCCAGGTATTCACTTTATTATTCCAAGGAGCGTAAAGATAAAGATTGGGAAACATCTGTAGGTAATCGGGTCGGAGGAGCAAGTGGCGCTTTGGATCAATCGCTTACCGCAATTAAGATGGCACTCATAACCGGTATTAGTCAAAATAATCTTGTAACAGATTAATAATGGACAGAATACTATTGATTGAAGCGAAAATAATAGGCACTTTTTACCTATTTCTGATCATTTTCAATCTGATTACCCTTTATTTCATCGTAGACTTATTGAGCTACGATGAAGTAATTGGCTACCTCACAAACGGGGAGGAAAAAAGCTGTAACCCACGAAATTTAGCATTTCTGTTTTTCGTGACTACCGTTTCAAATTTATTGTTTGTTTCAGTTGCATTGTTAGTGAAATTACTTTCTCAGAATCCTGCAAAAATAGATGAAGTAAGGTAAGAGGTAATGCATTCATTGCTTTTATAAATTAAAATCTTAGCAAAAAATTTTATTTTGGTAAATAAAAATTCAAAATATAGCCCTTTAGGTTTGGTAGTTCATGTTCATGAAAATATTTCATCTAAAATTTCATGTCAAGAACTATTTAAGGAGAACTGTTTTTCTATATTGATAGTGAACTTCGGTTATTTATGTATCAAAATAAAAGATACAGAGATTTATCTTTCTGCAAATGAAATTATCGTGATTCCAACAAGGACTTCTTGTGAAATTTTGAATAGGAGTGATCAACTGCGGATTTCTGTGGTGTCATTTTCCTCAGCGTTTATTTTTAAAAACAGTATAAGGAGACCGTATGTAGGGTATTTTGAATTTTTTGTTACAAAAGTCCCTTCTAAGGTTTCTCTTAAAAGGAAAGACGTAGTAATACTAATTGATTTATTTAAATTGATTGATAGTAAAAGAAGAAGTTCAAACGAGCACATTTTTAAAAATGAGGTAGTGCTCTTTAGTTTTAATCTATTACTGTATGAGTTAGCAAACATATATAGCAGATACTCCCGGTATATTAAAATAAAGTACACCAGAAAAGAAACAATTGTTATGCAATTTTTTAGAATTTTAGAAATTAATTGCAAGACGCAACACGGCGTAAAGTTCTATGCTGATGCTTTGTTTATTACGACTGGTCACCTTACCAAAACGGTTAAGGAAGTAACAGACAAAACGACCAAGCAGTATATTGAAGAAGCACTTATTCTGGAGGCTAAGATCTTACTTCAAAACGAAGATTTGACCATTCTGCATATTATGGAAGAATTACAATTTAGCACTATTTCTTTTTTTAGCAATTTTTTCAAAAAATACACTTCGATGTCACCATCGGAATATCGTTTAAAATTAAATATCAATTCAATGGTTTAAATTAAAGGTTAGTAATAGTGATAATGTATTGATTAGAGTGCTTTTGATAATAAGTCGAAAGGACTATTTAGTAAACAAAAGTAAGAAGTATGAATCAGACCTATCTTTTAGAATGGCTGGATTTACTGGTAACTTTCACCCTAAATCCTAGCAAAACGAATGTAAATGCAATAACAGCAGTCCAGTCAAAGGCTATTGTTGAAAAGACACTAGAGCAAACACTATTCATCCAATCCCAATTCAAGATCAAAATTTTCTCTCTTAACAAGGAAAAGCAAATTAAGATTATCGTTGGGAACTATCATTCCTCCTTAATAATTTTCTTAGATAATGTGATCGAAAGAAGCCATAATGTTGAATTTGAGCGGCCTGATTTAAAAGAGGTTATAAACATGTTAATCTCGTGCTTTGATGAATTACTATCTTTTATAGAAACGAGATTCCCCAACTACTTAACTTTAGATATGCGAGTACCTGCGACCTATTTGGTCGTATCAAAAAAGAAACTCAAACAGAAAATTGATAAATTGAAAAGTAGCGCAACTTTTACTGTAAATGATAAAAGATCTACCGCTATACTTTTTGATAATTTGTATTCTTTTGTAAATTCCAAGCGAAACAAAAAGATCACCTTTCGACAAGTACTGTACAGGAAGCAATTGATCAAAGAGTTAGAATTGTTAGGATTCTTAGATAGGGCAGATCTACAAAGTTCCTCATTGAATGAGATTTTAATATATATGAACTTTAATAGCAGGTCATTCATAAGCTATTTTACACAGTGTGTAGCTGACAAAATAAATTGTTGCGAAAGTCCCGCAGACAAAATGGAAAATCTTTTATTGTGTTTTAAAGAATTCAATCAGATTCATAGTAAAGACGGGGTGATCCTAAATCCGAATCACCAAGATTTAAAAATAATATTAAGCGATTGGTTCAAACATGAAATAATATATCTGGAGAAGAAGTTGCATTTTTCAGTTGTACCTCTGCGAAGTATAGATAAGAAACCAAATCAAACTGCGGTAATTGATGCAACTAGCGACAAAGTTTTATGCAAACTCTCTATAGACCAGACTGCATTAATACTGCGAGCCTCTGATGAATTGAAAATTCTCATAGCTAAATCAATGAATCATGTATTTAAAACAATAGTCCCATTCTTATCCACGCCTAACAAAGTCAATCTTTCTTATGATTCAATGCGGAGCAAATCTTACGTTGCAGAAGATAGAGATAAAAAAATCGTAATTGAAACATTAGAACGCATGATTAAACAGATAAAAGAATATTAATTGAATCGGAATAAATCTAAAATTTACAAAAATGAAAAAACTATCTTGCATTTTAACGGTTGCAATCATGACAATGACTGGTTGCAATACTAAGAACTTAGACGAAAAAACGGCTGTGGAACTTATTGTCAAGGAATACCGGTACCCGAGAGTTTTGGATTATGATATTTATCGCAGTGATCCACAGCATGCCCGAAAGGTTCGGCAGTCGGGATTGGAAGAGAAAGGATTAGTCACTGTTCTACGAACCCAAAAACTAAAGGATATTGGAGCGCCTTTGATACATTTTACAGATGCAGCTAAGCCTTATTTTCTACTTACTTCTGAAGATGATAAAAAAAGTAACATTCAAAAAGTAAAAATTGCGGATGAGGAATTTGGTACCATTATAGATATCAAAATTTGGAATTCCGGTAAAATGGCAATTGTAGGATATAGCACCGTGCGAAATAACACTATTTTTGGATCCTTGTTGAGGAAAGGTTCTTCAACGATAAAGCAACACAAAGCTCATTTCTTACTAACGCAAAACGGGTGGCAGATTATGAAGAAGTCAGATGCTGATTTATTGATCCTCCAATAGGGAACAGGTTTATTGTGAAAGACGAGAGTTGCCTAATCTAAGATCTCTTTACGTTTTAAAAACTCGCTTAATTATACCGTTTATGGAACCTCCTCTTTGGAGGTTTTTTTATTCTTTACATTTTTTTTTCTTCTTTTTCTATTGATTTTGCTAGGGGTACAAAAGGAACAACTGGGGTACAACAAAAAGTTGGACTTGTGGCGCTTTGCGGTCTATCGTTTCTTTGCCCTGTAATGATGAACATCCCGGATTTGGAATACGTTTCAAATATCCGTGTTGGAAGAACTAATGTAGAACGATAAAATGAAGAGCGTATGTTTACAAACATTTCATGGGGCAATTATACAATTGTAGTTGTCCTGCTAGGAGCAAGTTGGTATTTATTTGTTGGGTTAAAATTTTACTTTACAGAACTTAAAGATATCGCAACAGGAAAACGGAAGTTCCAATTCCGAAGTTATCCAGAAATCCAATCTAATATAAGTTATCAGGAATCTCCTGATACTAGTTCATCTCAATCTTTTTTAACAGAATCCGATCAAACTTTTCAGGATGTAGATCATCTGGTAGAAAGATTGAAAAATGTTGTCGCAGATGCGGCTCAAAGAAAACTGCACCAACAGGAATTTGTTGATTATCTCGGATTGGTTCTTACCGAATATCCATCTGTGAAAAATTCTCCGTTTCGCTCCTCAGTCAGCGAACTGATTGTCTCTGAATGTGACAAACTCGAATCTATCCATTTAACCCAACAGGAAGCGGAAGCTTTATGGAATGAAACAAACTAATGCAACATTGCGGAGGAAATGCCCCTGTCCGTCTCATGCGGTATGGTTTTATGTGACAGGAAAGAGGTATTGAGACAGTGGCTAAACCTCCGCTTTTTTATCTAATTATTTGAATTTTTAAAATAATGTGTTATGAAAAAGTGTCTCTGGAATTTTAGAAAACTCACCCAACAAAAAATTGGAATTGCCATTACCGCTCTGGTAGTGCTGAGCGTTAATTATCAGGTCTATGCCCAAGACGGCCTTGCCGGAATTAACGAGGCTAATGCGCAGGTGCGAAGCTATTTTGATGCGGGCACCCAACTCATGTATGCAATAGGAGCTCTTTTGGGTCTAATAGGTGCTGTGAAAGTGTATCAAAAGTGGAATGCAGGAGATCCGGACACTGGAAAAGTGGCGGCGGCTTGGTTTGGAAGTTGCGTTTTTCTAGTAGTGGTAGCTACGGTAATCAAATCTTTCTTTGGGGTTTAGATTAATTATTACGTAAGGTCGATTTATAAAAGAAGCAAATATTTAAGGAAATAGTACTATGGTAAACAGCGTATATCACATCAATAAAGGTATTAATCAGAGTATTGAATTCAAGGGTCTTAAAGCGCAGTATATATGGTATTTAGGAGGAGGTATTATAGTGTTGATGTTTTTCTTTTCGGGCATGTACATTCTCGGATTGCCATCGTTGGTCTGTATTGGTGTCATCGGTATTTCGGGAGCAGTATTGGTTATGAAAGTGTACAAGATGAGTCATAAATATGGAGAACATGGCATGATGAAAGCTTTAGCGAAAAGGCAGGTACCTAAAGCGGTTAGAACGCACAGCAGGAAAATTTTCAAAATGGGAAAATAGCATTTGCCCGAAAATTTAAATACAGGTAAAAAGAGATGAAGATGGAAAAGATGATAGACGATATTTTACCGATTATGGATGTGGAGCACGATTGTATTTTGTCCAAACAGGGTGATGTAACCGTAGTGTTCAAGGCCGAGTTACCGGAAATATTTACTTTGTCAGATGAAGAGTATGAAGCGTTCCACCAAGCGTGGCTTAAAGCCATAAAGTTACTCCCAAAATTCAGTGTATTCCATAAACAAGACTGGTTTATTGATAGTACGTTTCAAGCTGATTTTACCAAAGAAGATACCAGTTTCCTCACGCGCAGCAGTGAGCGGTTTTTTAACGAGCGTCCCTTTTTGGATCATTCGTGCTACATTTTACTGACCAAAAAGCCTGCGGGCAGGAAAACATCTAGTTCCTTGTTTTCTAATTTACTCAGGAGTTCGATAGTTCCCGAAGAAACATTAAAGGCACAACTGTGTCAGGAATTTATAGATAGTACGGGGCAATTCAGACGAATATTAGAAGACAGTGGTTTTGTGAAATTAACCCGTCTGGGTAATGACGATCTCAGAAGCCATAGTAGAAAGATCGGAATTATAGAGCGTTACTGTTCCCTTTCTGAAAAAGAAGACTCTTTTGTTTTTAAAGATATGGCTTTCAACGATGGCTTGCAGGTGGGAGATAAACATTGTCAAATGTATACGCTGGGTGATGCAGCTGACCTGCCGGCTCTTTGCGGTTCCAGAATTAACTATGACCGATATTCGACTGACAAGACCAAATTCAGTATCGGCTTTGCATCCACATTAGGACAGTTGCTTTCCTGCAATCATATTTATAATCAGTATGTTTTCATAGAGGATGCTCAAAAAACGTTGCAGAAGCTAGAAAGTAAAAGATTGCGATTACAATCTCTATCGGCGTATAGCAGAGCGAACCTTATTGCGCGGGATGCTACCAATGATTTCTTGAACGAAGCGATTAGTCAACAGCGCTTACCCGTAAAGGCTCATTTTAATGTGTTGGCGTGGACAGTAGATAAAGAAGAACTGAAAAATATAAAAAATAAGGTTTCTTCAGCCTTGGCACAAATGGATGCAGCTGCCAAGCAGGAAACCGTTGGAGCAACTCAAATTTATTGGGCAGGTATTCCCGGAAATGCCGCAGATTTCCCTATGAATGACACTTTTGACACGTTTGCGGAACAAGCAGTCTGCTTTCTGAATATGGAAACGGGATACCGCTCGTCTTTAAGTCCTGTCGGAATTCGTTTGGGCGACCGACTGACCGGTAAACCCGTACATGTTGATATCAGTGATGAGCCTATACGAATGGGAATATGCACCAATCGGAATAAGTTTATACTCGGGCCCTCCGGAAGTGGGAAATCATTTTTCACCAATCATATGGTGAGAAGCTACTATGAACAAGGAACTCATATTGTAATTGTAGATGTTGGACACAGTTATAAGGGGTTGTGTGACATGGTGGGTGGGTATTATTTCACCTACGACGAAAAGAATCCGATACGTTTCAATCCTTTTTATATCAGTGAAGGCGATAATCTTGATACTGAGAAAAAGGAAAGTATTAAAACCTTATTGCTGGCTCTTTGGAAAAAAGATAATGAAACCTTCAATCGAAGCGAATATGTAGCCTTATCCAATGCCTTGCAGCTGTATTATGAAAAACTCGAAGCAAACAAAGAACTGTTTCCGTGTTTTGACAGTTTTTATGAATTTCTGAAAGATGATTTTGTGAAAATATTGGAAATAGACAAGGTGAAGGAAAAAGATTTTGATGCTACTAATTTTCTTTATGTGTTGCGCCCTTATTATAAAGGCGGAGAATTTGATTATTTGCTTAATGCTACAGAAAATTTGGAGTTAATGAAAGAGCGGTTTATTGTGTTTGAATTGGATAATATCAAGGATCATCCTATTCTTTTTCCTGTGGTGACCATCATTATCATGGAGGTCTTTATCAGTAAGATGCGTAAACTTAAAGGCATCCGAAAAATGATATTAATTGAAGAAGCTTGGAAAGCTATTGCTAAGGAAGGTATGGCAGAATATATAAAGTATTTATTTAAGACAGTCAGAAAGTTTTATGGAGAGGCAATAGTGGTTACACAGGAAGTAGAGGATATCATTTCATCCCCTGTAGTCAAGCAGGCAATTATCAATAATAGCGATTGTAAAATATTGCTGGACCAGAGTAAATACCAAAATAAATTCGACCAAATTCAGGAATTGTTGGGACTTACGGAAAAGGAAAAAGCATTGGTGTTGTCGGTAAATAAAGCGAATGATCCTGATAAAAAATACAAGGAAGTATTTATCTCCTTGGGAGGAATGCTTTCTAAGGTCTATCGCACTGAGGTATCTCTTGAAGAGTATTTAGCCTATACTACAGAAGAAATAGAAAAATTGAAAGTACAGGCTTACGCCAAAAAATTTGATGGTGATATTAAGAGAGGGATTGCGGCACTGGCTAATGATTTGCGTGGAAAAGCTTGATAGTAAAAATGAAGTTACAGTTGTAAATACTGGAGAAACAAACATTATAAATAATGAATTATGAAAGCAAAGAAAAATATGATGTTGGGTTTGCTGTGTCTTTTGCTTATCAGTACCCCTGCAAAACCAGCAGAAAGCGTTGCAGCTGTTCCAATAATTGAATTGATTACCGCAGCCGTAAAGAAAGTTATAAAAGCAATTGACCTTCGGATCCAACGCCTGCAAAACAAAACGATATGGTTGCAGAATGCTCAGAAAAAATTGGAAAATACGTTGTCGAAATTGAAACTGGAGGAGATTTCCAACTGGACACAAAAACAAAAAGACTTGTACAAAAATTACTATGATGAACTTGCCAAGGTCAAATCCAGTATTACTTCCTATCAACGAATCAGGGATGTTACCCAAAAGCAAGTACGGCTTATTGCTGAGTACGAAAGGGCTTGGAAGCTGTTCCAGCAAGACGATCATTTTAATGCAAATGAATTAAACTATATGCAAAAAGTATACTCAGGCATATTGAATGAAAGCATGAAAAATATCGACCAAATCTTTTTAATCCTTGATTCCTTCACCACACAGATGAGCGATGCTAAAAGGCTTGAAATCATTAATGCTGCTGCTGACCAGATTGATGCCAACTACGATGACCTTATGTTGTTCAATAGGCAAAATATACTCTTAAGCTTGCAGAGAGTGAAAACAAAAAATGACGTGGATGCTGTTAAGAAGTTTTATGGGATTCCATTATTAAAACCTTAAAGTGATGAAAAAAATAGTTCTATTCCTGCTCCTTGCAGGATTCATAAATGGAAACATTTATGCGCAGTCAAAACAAAGACAAGAACTCCTGAAACAAATTGCAGCCCTTCAAATGTATATTGGGTATGCCAAAAAAGGGTATTCTATCGTCAAGAAAGGGCTGAATACCGTCAGTAATTTCAAGCGTGGAGAATTTAATCTTCACACTGATTATTTCAATTCGCTCAAGACGGTTAACCCAAAAATAAAAAAGTATGCAAGGGTTGCTGAAATTATAGCCCTTCAGATAAAGATTATAAAAAGTTACGGTACGATTTACGGACAAGTCCAGCAGAATGATTTATTCCACGGGGATGAAGTGGATTATATCAAACGGGTGTTCGACAGGCTAGTTGAAAATTGTGATGACAATCTAGAGGAACTCCTTACAATTGTAACGGACGGACAGCTTGAAATGAAAGATAATGAGCGTTTGAAGCGAATTGATGCGCTGTATGAAAATATGCTGGAAAGCTATATTTTTTGCGAGAGCTTCAGCGATCAAACCAGAATGATGTCTTTGTCTAGGAGTACTAATTTTAAGGATGTAAAAACCAGCCGTGTGTTGCAGGGCGTAAAAAATAATGTACCATGAAAAGACACCTGATTTTAATCATTATGATGATGGGATTAGTATTCCCATACAGCGTTTCTGCTCAATCCCAGGAAATGCAACAGTTGATTTTGAATATCGAAAAGCTGGCTCAGTTCAAACAGATACTTACCGATATGAAAAAAGGGTATCAAATTCTTAATGGAGGCTATAATACCGTTAAAGATTTATCTCAGGGAAACTTCAGTCTTCATGAAACATTTCTTGATGCGCTGATGCAGGTGAGTCCAACGGTTCGAAAATACAAGAGAGTTGGTGCTATTATTCAATATCAGCTGCTTTTGGTAAAAGAGTACAAGACCGCCTTGAACCGATTCAGGAACAGTGGAAATTTCAATACAGATGAAATCGCTTACCTCGAAAAGGTGTATTCCAAGCTGTTCAAAGAGAGCCTCAGAAATCTGGATGAGTTGACCTCAGTCGTTTCTGCTAATACATTGCTAATGTCTGATGATGAAAGACTTACCGCCATTGACAAGGTCTATGCTGATATGCAAGATAAGCTCACGTTTCTGCGAAGCTTTAATAACAATACTTCCATATTGGCAATTCAGCGAACAAAAGAACGCAATGATGTAGAGGCAATGCGCAGCATCTACAAAGTAAATAACTAAACACATAATAACATGATAAAGAGGAGCAAGGCTGCATTATTTGCAGTCGCGGGGATGGTGTTGCCTATCGCCGGCCATGCACAGGGTCTGGCAGATGACATGAACAGTTTGCATAGCGTACTGGATCAATTATACGATGAGATGATGCCATTGTGCAGCAACCTGATGGGAGTTGGTCAGGGAATCGCCGGATTTGGAGCCATCTGGTATATCGCTTCCAGAGTTTGGAGGCATATTGCCAGCGCTGAACCAATCGATTTCTATCCGCTTTTCCGTCCATTTGTGATTGGATTCTGTATTATGATTTTCCCTTCGGTACTGGATATGATCAATGGTGTGATGAAACCTACTGTTACAGCAACCGCCTCGATGGTAGATGGTTCAAACAAGGCTATTGTACTACTGCTGAAACAAAAGGAAGAAGCGATTAAAGAGACCGATCCATGGAAAATGTATGTCGGAACAGCTGGAAGCGGTGACCGTGACAAATGGTATAAATACACGCATGAAGGTGCAGACCCATCTGACGAAGGGATTATGGAAGGAATAGGGAATGATGTCAAGTTTGCGATGTCAAAGGCGTCATTCAATTTTCGTAATTCAGTCAAGGAATGGATGAGTGAAGTATTGATGGTTCTTTTTGAAGCGGCCGCACTCTGTATTGATACGCTTCGGACTTTTCAACTAGTAGTACTTTCTATTTTGGGGCCGCTGGTTTTTGGTATTTCAGTTTTCAATGGTTTCCAACATACATTGACGGTGTGGCTGGCACGCTACATTAATATCTACTTATGGCTTCCGGTAGCCAATATTTTTGGCAGTATCATAGGAAAGATACAGGAAAAGATGCTACAACTTGATATCGGGCAGGTCAATGATTATGGGGACACTTTTTTTAGTAAAACAGATATGGCGTATCTGGTGTTTATGATTATAGGAATCGTTGGGTATTTTACTGTTCCTTCAGTCGCTAATTATATTGTGCACGCAGGCGGAGGTGGGGCTTTAGGTCAAAAAGTGACCAGTATCTTCAGTAATTCTACGAATTCGGCTGTTAACACTGCATCTGCTGGTGCAGGAATGGTCGTGGATGCTATGGGCAATGCTGCAGGGCGTATGTCTCAAAGCATGTCTGGATCCAGCAGTGCGTCTCCTTACTTCAAAGACAAGGAGAGTTACATGAGCAATAAATTAAAAGGCAATTCTTAACCGCTAAAAAAACGCATTATGTTTAGCAAAATGAAAAATATTGATACCGCCTTTCGGCATGTTCGCGGCTTTACTATGTTGGTGGTTGGCGGAAGTATTATGATGAGCTGTTTTGCCCTTTATAAGAGTTTCAGTCTGGTATCACAAATGCAAAATAAGGTCTATATATTGGCTAATGGTAAAGCATTAGAAGCGTATGCTTCGGACAGGAAAGATAATATACCAGTTGAGGCAAGGGATCATGTGATGACCTTTCATAAGTTATTCTTTACCCTTGATCCAGATGATAAAGTGATAAGAACCAATGTTACCAAGGCACTTTACCTCGCAGACGACAGTGCAAAACGGATTTATGATGATTTGAAAGAGAACGGGTATTATTCCGGTATAATTTCAGGAAATATCAGTCAGACCATACAAGTGGACAGTGTTACTGTTGACATCAATAAATATCCGTACCATTTTCGATGTTATGCCACTCAGAATATCATCAGAACTACCAGCATTGCATACCGTAGCCTCATAACAGAAGGAAATCTTCGGAATGTTTCGAGAAGTGACAATAACCCGCACGGCTTTTTAGTGGAGCGATGGAATACTATCGAGAATCGGGATTTGAGTACCAAAAATAGAAAATAATAAATCTACTGATTATGCTTTTCTCATTTAAAAGAAACAATAAAAAAATCCCCGATAAAGCGGATCGCTTTCGGGGAAATCTATTGCAGCAATTTGATGAAGCCAATCTTCGGCTGCAATATAAGTGTGCCCACTGGCTGGAACGCAAGACAGCATATTTGTCACGTAAAAGTTGGATTTTGATTCTGATCTGTTTTACGGTCTTTGCGAGCGGTTGCAGTATTTATGTGATGATAGACAGTTTTTCCGAAACCACAGACAGTAGTACTATAAATATTACACCGATTGCAAAACCAATTAATACTATGCGAACCGGAGATGAAAAGGACGAGATAAAAGTGTCAATCAGTAAAGCTGAATTTGAAAAAACTGTTCACTTTCGCAGGTATATGGACAGTTTGGGTCGCAGCCCGACTGGAAAAAAATTGCAGGACAGTATCATACAATACCGTCCTGGATTATTGGACAGTCTTACAATAGTAGAAAATTATTATCACTCACAATTTAAAAATTAAGATTATGGAAGAAAAAATGAAATCACTAAAAATGATAAGACAGCGCAAGATACTTTTGGTAATGCCGCTTTTGGTGCTGCCCTTTATCACTATTATGTTTTGGGTATTGGGGGGAGGAAAAATGGATGCGGCTAATGCTTCGGTAGTTGAAAAAAAAGGATTTAATATAAAACTTCCGGATGCAAACTTGAAGGAAAGTATTGCGTTGGATAAAATGAATTACTATGAACAAGCAGCACTTGACTCTACTAAACTAGAGGAACTAATAAAAAAGGATCCAAACTATCTCAGCCAGTCTTTTCAAGGAGATTCAACAGAAACTGCCAATGACACTTCTTATAATCAGAGCAGTTCTAGAAAAAGCAGTAATGGCTTAAATACTTCTATGTATCGTGATCCCAACGAAGAAAAGGTTCATGAAAAGCTTGAAGCGCTTCAAAGAGTTATCAATAAGCCAATTGCGTCTCCAGCACAAAGCCCCGATTTTAATAACTATGCAAGGGGAAGTACCGCCGAGGTGCATTCAGATGATGTTAACAAGTTGGAAGAAATGATGCAGTCTATGAATGGTCGGAGCGATGTGCAGGATCCTGAATTGAAGCAACTCAGCGGGATGCTTGAAAGCATATTGGATATTCAGCATCCTGACCGGGTGCAGGAAAAATTGAAAAAGGTTTCCGAAGCGCAGCGTGGACAGGTATTTGCAATCGTTACTAAGACAAAGGAAGATAATATTTCTTCGTTGCAAATTACGCCAACAAATCCTGTTGATAGGCAGTCCAAAGGCAATGCCTTTTATTACTTAGAAGATCCTGCAAGTGCAGACTATAATCAAAATGCAGTAACTGCAGTGATCCATGAAACACAGACTATTGTAAATGGGTCGACAGTAAAACTGAGGCTTGTCCATGCTATTTTTATTAATGGGGTCAAGATTCCAAAGAATAATTTCTTGTTTGGAATGGCTTCCCTAAAAGGGGAAAGACTGCTTATCAAGATAAATAGTCTGCGGTATGATAACTCCCTATTCCCGGTTGACCTGTCGGTTTATGATATGGACGGGCTCAGTGGAATTTATATTCCGGGAGCAATTAACCGGGATGTTGCCAAAGCATCTGCAGACCGCTCCATGCAGACGCTCGGCATCGCAACTCTTGATGATTCTTGGGGAGCACAAGCAGCCGGGGTAGGAATTGAGGCGGCTAAAACGCTGCTCAGTAAAAAAGTGAAGCTTGTTAAAGTGGTAGTAAAGGCGGGCTATCAGGTGTTACTTCATGATGAAAAGCAAAAACAAAAGGATTCCAATTAAAAACTAAAAATTATTAACTATGAAAAACTTCAATGTATTGGCTATGGTGTATTTACTCTTTACCATAGGCGCATTTGCGCAAACAAGTAAAAATCACCTAACGAAAATTGAACCGGATTCTTTAGCAATTGGGTATTCAAAAACAACAAATATTGTATTCCCGTATGCCATTAAAAGTGTAGATAGAGGCAGTCAGGATGTACTCGTCCAGAAAGCGAAAGGACTTGAAAATATATTGCAGATTAAGGCAGCACAACAAGGGTTTATTCAAACCAACCTTACAGTGGTTACTGCCGATGGCAAACTGTATTCTTTTGTTCTCAATTATGATGAGCAATCACCACAATTGAATCTCTCCTTTGAGACAAAACAAGAAGCGCAGGAAATTTATTTTTCATCCGAAAACAGGAACGAGCAGGAGGTAGAGCAATATTCCAAATTAGCTTTTTATGATAAGGGAAAGATACGAGGTGAAAAGGAAAACAAGTATGATATCAAATTTCAACTAAATGGAATTTTTATTCAAAATGATGTGATGTATTACAGGATATTGGTCGCAAACCACTCGAAAATAAATTATGATGTTGACCAGCTCCGCTTTTTTATTCGGGATAATAAAAAAGTAAAGCGAACCGCCTCGCAGGAAATTGAAATTACACCAATCTATATTCTTAATAACACAGCTACAATTGACGAAGGATCAGAAAATACATTTGTGTTTGCAGTACCAAAATTTACGATTCCAGAGAAGAAATACTTAGCCATACAGCTAATGGAAAAGAATGGTGGCAGACATTTAGCAATTCAAGTGAAGAACAAAAAGCTGGTACAGGTTACTGTATTACCCAAACTATAATTAATTATTAATCATTTAAATTAAATAGTCATGAACGATAAAAATTTTGAATACCTGCGAGATCAGGTAAAGTACACCGGTTTTGGTGAAGGATTAGAAAATGAATTAAAGGAAAAAATACAACTGCAAACTCCCGGATTCACATTGAATCATGAGGCCTACTATGGGGAAGATATTGCCAAGGTTTCGTTGAATTTTAAGAAGTCGGGGGAAAGTGATATGTATTTTTTTAATTCCTATAAAGTGGAATTGCAAAAAGACAATTCGAAGGAATCGCTGGAGCATACTTTTTATATCAATAAGGGTAGTAATATTACCATGAAAGAGGCTTATAACCTTATGGATGGAAGAGCAGTAAATAAGGATTTGACCAATAAAGAAGGTCAGGCTTATAATTCGTGGGTGCAAATGGATTTTAAGGAAGCCGATAACAGTGGCAATTTTAAGATAAACCAGTACCATCAGAATTACGGTTACGATCTGGAAGTGGCACTTTCTAAACATCCAATCAAGGAATTGGAAAATGCTAAATTTAAAGAAGATTTGATGGATTCCATGAAAAAAGGAAACCTGCAATCTGCTACTTTCTTAAAAGATGGAAATGAGGTGAAGCAGTCTATTGAAGCCAATCCACAATTCAAAACAATCAATGTGTACGATGGCAATATGAAACGTATTGACAATCGTCAGTCTAAAAAGGAGAAGCAGTCTGAGGGAGAAGGTAAGTCAATGAAACAGGACAGTAAAAGACAAAGCCCGAGTGTTGATGACGATGGGCCTGCAGTCCCACAGGAAGCAAAAAAGAGAAAAAAGCAGTCTAATTCAATGTAAGACCTAATGGAAATGTTAAAACCCTTATCCGATTTCTTTAAAGCAATAGAGAATGACTACCGAATTAGCATTTCGCATATTGGTATTTATGTTGCGCTATTGCAGTTTAGAGTGAATAGGGGTTTTATTAATCCAATACAAGCTTACAGGTATGAGATTATGGATATAGCCAAGATTTCTTCCCCTAAAACATATTACAAATGCATGCGAGAATTAAGCGAGTATGGTTATATAGAATACAAGCCAACTCGTAAGCGAAACCAAGGGAGTAAGATTTATTTTCTTGATAAAGGAAGTTGAGTATGTCTAATTATAATTAGTAAAAGCCCGATAACGGGCTTTTTTTATTTTAAAATCGTGAAATTATGAAAAATGGAAAAGAGAAATGTCAGGATGTCGATGAATTAATTTCTAAAAACTTTGTGCTTATAGAACAGGAAAAGGAGCAAAAAATTGTAAATTTATTTATTGAAATAATAGTGTCAATTACCTTAAAAGAATATTATGAAAAGAGCGATACGATATCTGAGATACAGTCAATTGGGACAAAGTAATGGCTCTATCGAAAGGCAAGAACTTTATACTGACCAATGGATAAAAGCAAACAACATTGAGTTGGTGGATACTTTTATTGATAGGGGTAAGAGTGCTAAAACATTTGATCGTCCTGATTTTATAAAGCTACAAGAATTTATTTCTATTCATTTTAAAAATGTAGATTATCTTTTAGTAGATCAATTAGATAGATTCAGTAGAAATGCGGGTGAAGCAATGAGCATGGTAAAAACACTGCAAAGGAAATATGGAATACAAGTTGTAAGTGTGACTGAGGGAATTACTTTTGACTACGATACTCCAGGAAGTTTCTTTAGAGCTGGTTTGCAATTACTTCTGGCAGAAGAGGACAATATAAATCGAAGTGTTAAAATTAGAGGTGGGCTATATACCGCACGAGCTAAAGAAGGGAGATTTGTTCATAATTCACCACCATTTGGTTATCGTAAGGAAGGTGAAAGAAAAGAACGTGGTCTAGTGGTGGAAGAGGAAGAAGCAAAAATCGTAAAATTCATCTTTGATGTCTATTTAAGAGATACGCCACTCTATATAATTAAAGAGAAAGCAAGAGAATTAGGTTTTAACAGGAGTGGTAATAGCGCAATTGAAAGAATACTTGTAAATCCTACTTATGCAGGGCTATTACATGTTGAGGCTTTTAAAGAACACCCAGGAGGGCTTTTTCCGGGGATACATGAACCAATAATTGATATTGCAACGTGGCAGATGGTACAGAGTAAAATGAAAAAGCCTGAAAAAGTGAAAACGGTATTAGATGACCGGATTCCTTTAAGAGGAATATTAAAATGCCATTGTGGTAATATTTTAACGGGTGCTCCTTCTCGCGGTAAATCGGGGAAATATTTCTATTATTATAAATGTAGATGTCCCAAACATAATAATATAAGTGCACTTAAAGCGCACACTCAATTATTAGGTGCTTTGAAATTGATGAGCATTTCGGATAAAATGCTAAAGGACATTAAGGATGGCTGTACTTTGACAGTAGAAAAAGAAATTAAAAGTAATAAGGAAAAGTTGATACTTAAAAAAGAGGAATTAGTAGATACAGAAGCAAAGTTATACACACTTGAAGAAAAGTGGATTAGTAACGAGATTTCAAGAGAAACATACGACAGATGGTACGCTACCTATAATTACTCTTCTTTAAGTCTGAAAGGAGCGATTCAACGCCTGACTAGCAATGTAGGGGACGTATATAAAATCTTGCAGAAAAATATGGATTTTCTTACTGACATACCTTATGTTTATTCTAGATCAACAACTCTGCAAAAAAGAGAATTTATAAGTATGGTGTTCGACACGAACTTGTACTATGAAAAGGGGGTGTATCGAACACCCACAATGCCTAGTATATTTTCTCATAACATGCTGTTAATGAGGGATGAAGGGTATCTTATTTATGAAAAAAAACGGGATGATTTTGCAATCATCCCGTCGAGTGGAGTCGCCGGGAATCGAACCCGGGTCCAAACAAGCAACTAAAAAGCTTTCTACGCGTTTATTTCCTGATTGGGTTTTCGATAGTGTGCTAGGCCAGAAACAGCCACACAATACTTATCTTCTTAATTTCAAAATCCACCCGAAGCTTATGGAAATCTAGGTTTAAATTTACGATTCACCTTTATCGACCGCTATAAACCAAAGCTTTCGAGGTAAATCCTGCTTTCCTATCTGATAGGAACGAGGCTAATCTTACTATGATTCAGATTATGCAGCAAGAGCGTAGTTTCCTTCGCCGTGTATGTGTTTTGAAACCTTTTATTAACGAGAATTGTCCCAGTTCTCGACGTGCTTACTTCTCAATTCGACTTGCTGTCAAAACCAGTCGACCCCTTTTTTATTTCAAAATCCAAACTTGAATTTTGAGTTTGCAAATGTACACTTTTAAACTTGAATTAGTAGTGCTAAACTAACAACTCTATTTCAAAAATCATTCCTTTTTTTTATTCGTCTTTTAATTTGAACGGATAGTCCCCAAATAAAACGGCTAATTTTCTAACGTCATATGTTTTTCGGGTAAATTTATTGGATAATGCAATAATGGTAACGCTTTCTTTTCTCAAAGTAATATAAGCAGATGTGTTACCATGCCACCAACCGTTGTGGAAATAAAAATTTTGCCCTGTCTCCCAATTGACCATTCTAATACCAAGACCATAGTTTTTAGTTCCTTTGCGCTCATTACTATATCCTTTGTATACTTGACTTTGCAGCTCAGGCGTTAAAAAATCGGAACTATTTCTCGCTCTGTCAAATTTTAATAAATCACGCGGTGTAGAGTAGATATTTTTATCTCCATAAACCGCATCTAAGTAATCTTTCCCTATTTCTACTTTATTTCCTTTATAGGAAGTAACAGCAGTATCTTTATCCTTTTCATAGTCAAAAACATACGTATTTTTCATGCCTAATGGTTCAAAAATGATTTGTTTCATGGCATCTTTGTAAGGGAGTTTTGTGGTTTTTTCAATTATTAATGCCAACATGGCATAATTAGTATTGCAATAACTAAAACGGGTGTCGGTTTTAAATTCTAAACCAATATCCTTTGTTGCCATGATAGTCAGGATATCTTGATTGGTAAGTATGTTGTGCCTATCCCAAATAGTTTTGTCACGATCCGTAAAATAGGCATAATTACGCATGCCGCTTCTGTGGTTCAACAATGTTTTTATCGTAACATCCGGATAAGGAAACTCTTTCAAGATGGTATTCACCTTTTGATCCAAGTCGATTCTTTTGGCATTTATTAATTTTAAAATAGCGGTTGCCGTAATTACTTTACTCACAGAGGCAATGTGTAGGGGAGTAGATTTAGTAATTAATGTTTTATCTCTGAAATTAGAGTAGCCTTCGTATTTTTCATAAATAATTTGGCCATTTTTAGCCACCAGAAAACTTCCGTTTGCACTATTGTTGGGCCAGTTTTTTTTGTAAAAAGCGTCAACGGATGCTTTTTTTGAATTAATGTATTCGGCAGTTAATTTTGTCTCTGGTTTGCTTAACGGCTTCATCTTAGGCAATGTACTCTTTGGGAGTTGGGCATCACTTAATTCTATTTTCTTTTTCTCCTTATTGCAAGAACTCAAAACCAAAAAGAGGAGGAATATATGTAGTATATTTGTTTTTTTTATAAAATTCATTTCTGTGGTACTAGAAAGGCAAATATATAGAATCAATGTCTTTTGAGGCGTTGTTTTTTTGAAACCTTAACACTATTTTAGCAGTACTTAGGAAGAGCCATTTTTTGTATTATTTTGTGCATCAGCTACTAGTAGTTTCTGGCTTGTGTATTTTATTAAAAAAATAAATTCAATTTGGTTTAAATTGTTATATTTGTAACAAATAAACCAAATAAAGTTATAATAAAACCAAATCAAAAGCATTAAAAATATGAAACTCGGAATCTTAAAAGAAAGAAAAAACCCACCTGACAGAAGAGTTATTTTCTCACCAAATGAATTGGCCAGATTAAAACAGCTATATCAAGGTGTTTCTATAAAAGTAGAAAGTTCCGATATTCGGGTTTTTACGGATGAGCAATATAAAAACTTAGGAATTGAAGTAACCAATGATATCAGTGATTGTGATGTTTTATTTGGGGTAAAAGAAGTTCCGGTTGAAGATTTAATTCCTAATAAAGCGTATTTCTTTTTCTCCCATACCATAAAAAAACAGCCTTACAATAGAAAGTTATTGCAGGCCATTTTAGAAAAAAATATTGATTTATACGATCATGAAACCATTGTTGATTCTCATAATCGCAGGTTAATTGGTTTTGGACGATATGCTGGAATTGTTGGTGCCTATAATAGCATAAGAGCTTTTGGAATAAAATTCGAATTATTTAAATTGCCAAAAGCAGAAACACTTTCGGGAAAAGAGGCTTTAATTGCGCATTTAAAACGATTGGTGTTGCCACCTTTGAAATTCGTGATTACAGGTACAGGAAAAGTTGGTAATGGGGCAAAAGAGATTCTGGATGCCATAAAAATAAAAGAAGTTTCAGTTGAAAATTATTTGACAAAGAACTACACACAACCCGTTTACACCCAAATTGATGTATTAGAATACAACAAGCGCAAAGACGGACAAGTATTGGATTTTACTGATTTTTATGATAATCCACAAGAGTACGTTTCTGATTTTGAACGATTCACTAAAGTTTCGGACATTTATATTACGGGACATTTTCATGCCAATGACGCTCCAGTAATTCTTACGCGTGAAATGCTTCTGTCCAAAGATTGCAAAATCAAAGTCGTTGCAGATGTTTCCTGTGATGTCAATGGTCCAATAGCATGCACGCTAAGATCATCAACAATTGCGGAACCTTTATACGGGTATTTACCAAGTGAAGATAAAGAAGTTGATGTTTTTCATCCTGCGGCAATTGTAGTTATGGCGGTTGATAATTTACCCTGTGAATTGCCAAAAGATGCCAGCGAAGGCTTTGGTGAAATGTTTATGGAGCATGTAATTCCTGCATTTTTCAATGAAGATAAAGAAGGGATTTTGCAAAGAGCGAAAATCACCGAAAAAGGAAAACTGACTCCAAGATTTAGTTATTTACAAGATTACGTCGACGGGAAATAATTATAAATGCCTAATCGAAAGGTGTTTATAATTGTCACAAATTTTGTAATTATATAGTAGAGAGGCTGCAGTGCCTCTCTACTTTTAATAAAAAAGATTAATAATAGAAAACCCCTGTAATGATAAACATTGCAGGGGTTTTAATTTAGTAGAGAAGCACCGCAGTGCGTTTCAACCTAAAATTTATAATTATTTCAAGCTTCCCACCATATCTTCCGGTTTTACCCAAGCATCAAAATCTTCTGGAGTTACATACCCCAAACGAACAGCTTCTTCTTTCAATGTTGTCCCGTTTTTATGTGCAGTTTGAGCAATCTCAGCAGATTTGTAATACCCAATTTTAGTGTTCAAAGCGGTAACTAACATCAATGAATTGTCAACCAATTCTTTAATACGTTTGTAGTTAGGTGCAATACCTTGAGCGCAGTGTTCGTCAAAAGACATACAAGCATCACCAAGTAATCTCGCTGATTGCAAGAAGTTTGCGGCCATCAGCGGTTTGAAAACATTCAACTCATAATGACCTTGCATTCCACCAACAGAAATAGCAACATCATTCCCCATAACTTGTGCGCAAACCATCGTTAATGCTTCACATTGTGTTGGGTTTACTTTTCCTGGCATGATAGAAGAACCCGGTTCATTTTCCGGAATAAGGATTTCTCCAATTCCTGAACGTGGTCCTGAAGCCAACATTCGTACATCATTGGCAATTTTATTCAATGAAACCGCCAGTTGCTTTAGTGCACCGTGCGTTTCTACGATGGCATCATGTGCTGCTAAAGCCTCAAATTTATTTTCGGCAGTTACAAATGGATGTCCTGTAAATTCAGCAATATATTCGGCAACTTTTACATCATATCCATCAGGAGTATTCAATCCTGTACCTACTGCTGTTCCTCCTAAAGCCACTTCTGATAAGTGTGCCAACGTGTTTTTAACTGCTTTCAAACCGTAGTTCAATTGCGCTACATATCCTGAAATTTCCTGTCCTAATGTAAGTGGCGTAGCATCCATTAAATGCGTACGACCAATTTTAACTACAGTATTAAATTCAACTGCTTTAGCATGAAGTGTATCTCTTAGCTTTTCAACACCTGGAATCGTGATTTCTACAACAGCTTTGTAAGCCGCAATGTGCATTCCGGTAGGGAAGGTGTCATTTGAAGATTGTGATTTATTTACATCATCATTGGCTTTGATAAATTGCTCGCCTTCGCCAATGTTGAATCCTTTTAATACTTGTGCACGATTAGCAACTACTTCATTTACGTTCATGTTACTTTGCGTACCTGAACCAGTTTGCCAAATCACCAATGGAAATTCGTTATCTAATTTTCCAGCTAGAATTTCGTCACAAACAGCACCAATGGCGTCACGTTTTTCGACAGGTAAAACACCTAAATCGCAATTGGCATAAGCAGCTGCTTTTTTAAGATACGCAAAACCTTCAATAATTTCTTTTGGCATGGAAGCCGATGGACCTATTTTGAAGTTATTTCTTGAACGTTCTGTCTGTGCGCCCCAATATTTATCAGCTGGAACCTGCACTTCACCCATGGTGTCTTTTTCTATTCTGAATTTCATTTTTTTTTGAAAGTTATGTGTTATACGTTAAAGGTTATGTGATAAGAGTAGGCGCTATCGAAAGACGTTTAATTCTTAACCAATAATTTTTAACTTTAAAAGTTGAGCCCAAAAATACGGATAATTCCTTTTTTATAAAAATTGATTGGTAGTTTTTATGTTTTTTTATTGGTACGAAAAGGAATTAAACTTACATTTGTGGCTACATTCAAAAATTCCGGAAAACATGTTTGAATTTTCACAGTACTTAGGCTTTTTACTTTTCTTAACCATTCTTACTATAGGATTTTGGTTAATGTTTTTTCTTGTAGGTTTCGTTCAATATTGGATTGGCGGTGCTCTATGGGAAATGTATAAAGAAAGAAAAGCAAAGAAAGAACAATCAGTTTAATCTGTTTGTTAAATAAAAAAAGGATTCATGAAAATGAGTCCTTTTTTTATGCTTAATATTTTACTTTTTGTATAAAAAGAGAAAGGACCCGTTTTCACGAGTCCTTATTTTTTTATCCTTGAAAATCACCTTCATTTTCATTTTGATTTCGTTTAGGTTGTTCTTTTTCGTTTTTCTGTTTGTTAAAACGATACGTAAACGATAGGCTAAACTGTCTTTCTCTCCATTGCATTTCACTGTAAGAACTTGCAAATCCCGGAAGGAATGTTTCCATCATTCTTTTTCTGGAATTGAATACATCACTAACGTTGAATGAAAGTGTTCCTTTGTCTTTCAAGACATCTTTGCTAAACGCTAAGTTTGCTCCAAAAACACCTAAACTTCTACCTTGAGCACTGTTTTGCGGACCATTATAAGAGACATTAGTTTGCCAGTCAATTTTGTATGGTAACGAAATTTTAGAGGTTAGTCTTGTGGACCATGAAGTGGCTGTGTTATCAAAATTTTGTACAATTTCATTATTGTTGAAATCTGTATACGTAAAATCTCCTTGAGTTTCGTTTCTGAAGAAATTGAAATTCCCGTTTAGTTTCCACCATTTGTATGGAGAATAGTTTAATGTAAATTCAAAACCCATTCTATATTCCGTAGCTAAGTTGATAGGGGAACTAATTGTTACTGGTATTCCGTTTACGAAATCGCCTGATTCTCTTCTTGCAAATTGAAACACATCAGTTGTTTTATTTAAATATAACGACGTGTTGAACGTTAATTTTTCCCATCTTTTGATATAACCAAAATCAATAGCATCTGAAAATGCGGGATCTAAATCAGGATTTCCAACAAAAATATTGATGTTACTGGATAAGTTGCTGAACGGGTTCAACATTCTTCCTCTAGGTCTTTGAATTCTTCGGCTATAGCTTACAGAAGCGCTGCTTTTGTCTGATATTTCATAAGTGAAGAATGCACTTGGAAAAAAGTTATTGTATTTTTTAGTGTTGAAATCATTGGTTGCTAGTTGATTGATTTCAATATTGGAATCCTCAAAACGCAATCCGAAAAGTGCCGAAAATTTATTGATTTTTAAACCATATTGCGTATAAATTGCATTTACCTTTTCCTTGTATTCTAAAGTGTTTGTAAAATTAGTATTGATTACTCCGTCATTTTCAACCCGATAATCCGTAAGTAATTCTGAGAAATCACCACGGTATCCTGCTTCAAACTGGCTTCCTTTTCCAAAAGGCAATACATAATCCATTTGAAGTAAATTTCTGTTTTGAGTTTGATTGTTGATGGTATTGTCAAATTTCACCACATTTGTATTTGTAGCTCTATCGGTAATTATAGCATCATTTACATCGTCGTTTGTAGAAAAGGAACCGTCAATGGTTAATTTATGACCGTCTTTTTTGAATTTTTTAGTGAAGTTTGTTGCAAACTCTACGTTTTCACTGTCGCTATTTTCTTCATTGATACGATTACGAGTGTAATCAAAAGTATTGTCTCCTTTAAAATAATTTTGGAAAACGTTATCTACATTGTCGCCATTACTTTTTCGATAGTTGAAAGTATTCGTCCATGAAAGAGTCTCACTTAGATACCATTCCATTCCAAAGTTTCCATTATACCCTTTATTGTTTCTTTCGTTTTCTCTAGTTTCATTTACAGAATTGATAATGGAGTTGTCAGAATTTAAATAATTGGTGTTAGTAAAAGCATTTCCGGGATTACTACGATCATTGTATCCCTGAGTGGTGAAAAGATTGAAGTTTTTGGATTTGTAATTTAATGTACCGCTTAAACCATACGTTTCAGGATAGCCTGTTGAAGCTATAAAAGTTCCGTTTAAACCTTGATTTTTTCCCTTTTTCAAGATAATGTTTAATAAACCACCACCACCTTCGGCATCATATCTTGCAGATGGATTGGTAATAACTTCTACTTTGTCAATCGCATCGGCAGGAATTAATCGCAACGCTTCAGCAATATTAATGGCATTTGATGGTTTTCCATCAATAAGTACTCTTACGTTTTCGTTTCCACGAAGACTTACATTTCCTTCAACATCTACAGCAACAGAAGGAATGTTATCTAAAACATCACTTACAGTTCCGCCCTTTACCATAAGATCATTTCCTACGTTGTATACTTTTTTGTCTAATTTGATTTCAACGGTCGTTTTTTCGGAACGAATAACAACCTCATTCAATTGATTGGCGTCTTCTTCTAAACTGATTACACCTAAATTAGTACTTACTTTAAGGTTTTTCTGTTTGATTTCATTCAGTTTGAAAGAGATGAATTCAATTTTGATATCGTAAATACCGGGCTTAATCTCAATATCAAATTCTCCTTTTGGATTTGTAATACCTCCAGCAACTGGTTTTGGGTTATTGGGAATTAAAAAAGTGATTGTCGCGTATTCAAGTGGTTGCTTGCTTATTTTTTCAAGCACTTTTCCGGTAATTTTAATTTTTGGGTTCGAACCTTGTTGAGCAAAACTGAACAGGGTTGTTAAAAAGAGAACAAGAATTAAAACGGATTTCATTTTTTTCATTTTAAAAAACTTTGGTTACAACCTTTAGATTGTAAAAGTAGAATTTGGTTTAACGCTAGAAATCACAAAAAAATGTTAATTAAAAAATTCGAGATTTTATAAAATAAAAGTTGCTACTTTTTCTAATTCACGGCCTATAATTGCTGTATTTCCATTGATTACAATGGGTCTTTCAATTAGAATGGGATTAGAAATCATAGCTTGAATAATTTGTTCATCATTCATTTCTTGGTCTTTAAAATTTTCTATCCAAATTATTTCTTTTTGGCGAACTAATTCAATAGGTTTTATATTTAGCTTTTGAATGATAGCAGACAACTCTTCAAATGAAGGAGGGTTTATCAAATAATTGATGACTTCAAACTCTTTTTCTGATTTTTCTACAAATGCCAGACAATTTCTGGATTTTCCGCAGCGTGAATTATGGTATATTTGTATCATATTTATTAATATATTAGGTTACTGTAAATTGATATATCAAGGATTTTCATTGATGTAACAAAAGTAACATTTGCTAAACTAATTAAGTATAAAAACTAAACGAAAAATAGATGTTTATAGAACAAGGAATAAAATCAGAAAATAAGTTTTGGAAATATATCGTAGGTTCGTTGCTTATAATTTTCGCTTCATTTGTTGGGCAGGTACCACTTTTGCTAGGGGTTTTGTATGAAACATCTTTTAATGGGAAGGCATATCCAACAAGTAATGAGGCAGTAATGCGGTTTTTTGACTCTAATTTGACTTTGTTTTTAATCCTGATTTCATTCGTTTTTATTATGCTTGGCATTGTGTTAGTAGTACGTTATTTACACGGACAAACGATGCTTTCGGTAACAACATCAAGAGACAAAATAGATTGGAAAAGAGTCGGATTTTCTTTTTTCATTTGGTCCGTTTTTACAATTGTGTCCACATTGCTATTTTATTTTTCTAATCCCAGCGATTTTGTAGTCAATTTTAAACCAATTCCATTTGCAATTTTAGCTGTAATAAGTGTACTTCTAATTCCTATTCAAACCAGTTCCGAAGAATATATTTTCAGGGGATACCTGATGCAGGGATTTGCCAATCTTGCCAAAAATAAATGGTTTCCTTTATTGATGACTTCGGTTATCTTTGGAGGAATGCATATTTTTAATCCCGAGGTGTCTAAAATAGGGCATATCGTATTAGTTTATTACATAGGAACAGGTTTTTTACTGGGGATTATTACGTTGATGGATGAAGGAATGGAACTCGCTTTAGGGTTTCATGCAGCCAACAATTTAGTTGGTGCTTTACTCGTTACATCAGATTGGTCCGCATTTCAAACCAATTCTATTTTTAAGGATATTTCGGATCCTTCAGCGGGATTAGATGTAATAGTACCGGTAGTCCTTATTTACCCAATACTTTTATTTATCTTTAGTAAAAAATACAACTGGACTAATTGGAAAGAAAAATTAACTGGAACTATTTAAACATTAAAACGGTTCAATAATTTAAAATAAACGGAATCATGATCGATACAATAACGTACCATAATGTCCACAACCTCTTTAAACTAAATGGGTTTCATTTGAATCGAAATGATTTATGCAGAGTAGCGTACAGTTTAATAAAAGAAGGAGAGGAGTTCGAAAAATCAGTGGGAGATTTTATACTCGATTGGTTTGATAACAAATCGTATATTGAATTGAATACTTCCGGGACTACAGGAACTCCGAAATTGATTCGTATCGATAAACAAGCTATGGTCAATTCAGCAATCGCTACGGGGGATTTTTTCGATTTAAAACCCGGAGATAAAGCATTACATTGTTTACCTACTAAATATATAGCTGGAAAAATGATGTTTGTAAGGAGCTTTATTCTTGGTCTCGATATTGATTTTGTTGCGCCAAGTTCTCATCCGATGTTACAAAATGATACCAAATATGATTTTGTTGCCATGGTACCTTTACAAGCTCAAAACTCTTTATCGGCATTAAAGAATGTGAAAAAGATGATTGTTGGCGGAGCTAAAATGAGTAATGCTCTTGAAAAAGGACTTTCTAAATTGAAAACGAAAGTATATGAAACCTATGGTATGACAGAGACAATTACTCATATTGCAGCCAAGAAGATAGGCGAGGAGGCTTTTTCAATTTTGCCAAATATTAAAATTGCCCAAGACGATAGAAATTGTCTGGTGATTACTGCATCAAAAATTTCAAACGAATCCATTGTCACAAACGATTTAGTGGAACTCGTAGGCGAAAATCAATTTGTCTTTTTAGGACGTATGGATAACGTAATAAACAGTGGTGGGATCAAATTAATTCCGGAGAAAATTGAAGACAAGTTATCTGATAAAATTAACGCAAGATTTTTTGTAACTGGAAAACAAGATGCTGTTTTAGGAGAAAAATTAGTTATTGTTATTGAAGGTGAACATCAAATATTAGACGAGAGTATTTTTGATGGTTTAGACAAATATGAAAAACCTAAAGAAGTATTTTATGTTTCTAAATTTAATGAAACTGAAAGCGGGAAGATAAAACGCAAAGAAATTCTAGACAGTATTTAAAATACTAAAAAAAGCTTCCGCTAATTTAGGAAGCTTTTTTATTTAATTATTGCTGCATTTTAAAATAATAATCAGCTGAATTTTTCCCACTTCCGTAGAATAAGAAAAACACACATACTCCTAATACCAGTAATGCCAAAAGTAAATTTTGGGAATGCATTTCTCCCATGAAATTTACTATAATAGCACCTATCAGTATAGGTAGTTGCGCCATTAATGCCCATCTTGTCAATAAACCAAATGCAATCATTATACCGCCTACCATATGCGCTGGAGCAATGTAATGAATGAGGAACATCCCACCACCAATTCTGTCAATTGGAGATATTAGATCATGTAAATATTGGATGTTCGTTATAAAAGAGATTCCTTTCATAAACAAAAATACACCAAGTGCTATCCGTACCAAATCTACGGTTAAATAAGTGTGCGCATTCGCCCATTTGTTTAAATTTTTTACGCTGTTCATAATACTATAGTTTAAAATATGTAGTACTAAGTTACTGATTTTTAATTAAATAATTTAAAATTGTTAAAGAAAACTAAATTTTGAATATTTTCCGTATTCAAATGAATAGTTATCTAGCGTTTGTGAATAAACTACTAATAATGCCATCTTAATTTATAATTGCAGCGTAAGTAAAGAAGTTAAATTTTAAAAAATGATTTCGTATTTTTAACAATTAAAGTAGCCTTATTTAATTTAGGAATCGATAATTTATTCTTAAACCAAGGCTGTTTTCAGCATGTCCATGAGCCAAAAACTGAGTCAAATCCATAGATAAGTTTACTTTGGTTTTTTTAGCACCAATGATAAATGACTTCCCAAAATACAGACCCGAACATAATCCAAATTGTTGATCACTGGCATATTCAGATACAAAACCCAATCCAATTTTACCGTCTTCATCTGAAAGTGCGTATCCTACACCGGTTTCGGCTCCCCAATACCAATTTGAATTTAAATTAAATTGAACATTTGGTTTAATGCTGAACAAGCTAAAGTTACTGTGTAAAGCTCTTTCTTCCAATGTGCTTTCGGGAGTAAGTATTCGACTGTTTTTTTTAATGAATCTGTAATCATAATCGAATCGAATTCCGAGTTCTAATTTTCTGGAAATTATTTTCCCGGTTCTTACATTTACGCCTACAGCAAGTCTGTGACTTCGATACATTTCTATATGTACGGGCAGTGATAAGTTTATACCTGATTCTAGATAAAAGGGTTTCTTATCCATTGACAAAATAGCATTTTCGGTTTTATTTTGTGCATATATAAACTGCCCCACTAACAATAATAGTGTTGTTAGTAAAACCAAAATCTTTTTCATTTTCTTTTAATTTTAAATAATTAAAACGAATTAGGTTAAGACTTTTTAGGGCACTATAAATGCTTTTAGGAACTATATTAATAGTTCCTAAAAGTATTATAAATATACAAAATGAAGTGTTAAGTTGTTGTAAATGAGTAGTTAAACTTGAATTACACCCAAATTAAATTTCTTCTCAATAGGAGAGTGGTTTGCCGCTTCAATACCCATAGAAATCCAGGTTCTGGTGTCTAAAGGATCGATGATTGCATCAGTCCATAATCGTGAAGCCGCATAATAAGGCGAAACTTGTTCGTCATATCTTGCTTTAATTTTATCGAATAATTCTTTTTCTTTAGTTTCATCTACCAGTTCGCCTTTTGCTTTAAGCGAAGAAGCTTCAATTTGTGCCAATACTTTTGCTGCTTGTGTTCCTCCCATAACGGCTAGTTCCGCACTTGGCCAAGCAAAAATTAATCTTGGGTCATACGCTTTTCCACACATGGCATAATTTCCGGCTCCATAGGAATTCCCTACGATAACCGTGAATTTAGGTACAACAGAATTAGATACAGCATTTACCATTTTGGCGCCATCTTTTATAATTCCGCCATGTTCAGATTTGGATCCCACCATAAAACCGGTAACATCTTGTACAAATACTAAAGGAATTTTCTTTTGGTTGCAATTAGCGATGAAACGGGTGGCTTTGTCCGCACTATCGGAGTAGATTACACCTCCAAATTGCATTTCGCCGTTCTTAGTTTTTACTACTTTTCGTTGGTTGGCAACAATTCCCACTGCCCAACCATCAATTCTGGCATAACCGGTAATAATGGTTTGACCGTAACCGTCTTTATAGGCTTCAAACTCGGAATTATCAACAAGACGATTGATGATTTCCATCATATCGTACTGTTCATTTCGGGCTTTTGGTAAAACACCATAGATTTCATTTTCGTCCAATGCTGGTTTTTCTGCTTTAATTCGGCTGTAACCGGCTTTATCAAAATCACCTATTTTGTCAACTATATTTTTTATTTTGTCTAATGCGTCTTTATCGTCTTTGGCCTTGTAATCTGTAACTCCCGAAATTTCACAATGTGTAGTTGCTCCTCCTAACGTTTCATTATCTATGCTTTCGCCAATGGCAGCTTTGACCAAATAACTTCCGGCTAAGAAAATACTTCCCGTTTTATCTACAATCATGGCTTCATCACTCATAATTGGTAAATAGGCACCACCGGCAACGCAACTTCCCATTACGGCAGCAATTTGGGTGATTCCCATGCTGCTCATTTGGGCATTATTTCTAAAAATCCGACCAAAATGTTCTTTATCAGGGAAAATTTCATCTTGCAAAGGCAAATAAACTCCAGCGCTATCCACTAAATATATGATTGGCAGACGATTTTCCATTGCAATTTCTTGTGCACGAAGATTTTTCTTTGCGGTTATAGGAAACCAAGCACCCGCTTTTACGGTAGCATCATTGGCCACAACAATACATTGCTTTCCTTTGATGTAACCTATTTTAACTACGACTCCACCAGATGGGCAGCCACCATGTTCTGCATACATTCCTTCACCAACAAATGCTCCAATTTCTATACTTTTAGCTTTTGGATCCAATAAATAATCGATACGTTCGCGTGCCGTCATTTTGCCTTCGCCATGTAATTTTTGGATGCGTTTTTCACCACCTCCTAGTTTGACTACGCTTAATTTTTGTCGTAATGCTGAAAGTAAAAGTTTATTGTGGTCTTCGTTTTTGTTGAAGTTCAAATCCATGATGAAATAGTGTTAAAAAAGTTTGCGCTAAAATACAAAATCCAACTAAATAAATTTTATTATTTTAATTGGTTTGTGAAGAAAATCGAATGTATGTTTACTATTAAAACAAAAAAACAGAAGTTTACTTCTGTTTTTTTATGAATTTAATAAAAAAGTAAGTATTTATTTTTTAGACTCATTGACAAGTCTTTTTAAAATTGCCCATTGTTTCAAAGCATCTCGAGCTTCTACAGCCGGATATCCTAACATAGTTTTTCCCGCTGGAATATCTCCTGTAACACCGGAACCAGCACCTACTATAGCACCATCGCCAATAGTTGTATGGTCTTTTATAGAAGCACTTCCGCCAATAATTACTCCGTTTCCTAAAGTCACGGATCCTGCCAGTCCACTGTTTCCAGCCATAATACAGAATTTCCCCAATTTACTGTTATGACCTATCTGAACTAAATTATCAATTTTACAACCATCTCCTAAAACGGTAGAACTGAATTTTCCTCGGTCAACACAAGTATTGGCACCAATTTCAACACTGTTACCAATAATCACATTTCCAATTTGAGGAATTTTAACCAGACCTCTTTGTGGATCCGGACGAAAACCAAAACCATCGGCACCTATTGTAGCATTGGGATGCAAAATACAATCATTCCCAATATGACAGCGCTCTCGAATAACAGTTCCTGACCAAATCACGGTGTTTTTTCCTATTGTACATTCATCAAGAATAGTAACATTTGGATAAATGGTCGTGTTATCTCCAATTATAACTTTAGGTCCTATATAACAACCTGCACCAATTCTGGCGCCATTACAAATAGTTGCAGTTGGGTCAATTACAGCGGTTGGGTGAATATCAATAGTAAATAATGGAGTTGGAGGTGCAAAAAGTTCCAATACTTGAGACATTGCCAAATCAGCATTTTTTACTTTTATAAAAGCCCTGTCTTCTCCTGGTTCTATAGATATGTCTTCGTTAACGACTGCTACACAAGCTTTGGATGCAGACCAAAATTTTTCATATTTTTTGTTTCCAATAAATGAAATTTCAGATTCATTAGCGGCTTCAAGTTGTTCAGGTGCAGTAATTTTTTGGGAAGTATTCCCGACTATTACTCCTTTTAGAATCTCATTTATTTCTTGAATTGTGTAGGATTTCATTCAGTATAGATTGGATTTGGTTTTGTTATCGTTTCCAAATAAAATCATTTAACGTTGAAATTGCAAATGTTTTACGATATAAGAATGATAAGATTAACATAAAACAAGAATTTAGAACCGGTATAGTTCTGTCAAATCAATTAGTTTTTGGATTGTTTTCCAATTATGAGTGGTGGCTTTTGCTATGATCTTTCTTCCGAAAAGTTATTATTTGTCTAAAGTTGTCAGGAACTAGATTTACCAAGAACAATTTAAATATTCGAAAAATATTTAAATTTTTTTAATTTATATTGATATATCAATTATATTTGCATCAAATAAAATAATTATGAAACTTAATAATCCAACAGGAACAGTACTTTATACAATTGAACAAGCAATTAAAGAGTATAGAAAAATAGCACAGAGAAATATTTCTAAAATTGTAAAAGACATCACCATAGACCAATGTTTAGTGCTAATCATACTTAACAAGGATGCGAAAATTTCTCAAAATGAATTGGCAAATCTTATATTTAAAGACAATGCATCCATCACCAGAATGATCGAATTAATGGTGCAAAAAGAGTATCTAATTAGAACTATTCACCAAGAAGACAGAAGAAAATTTAATCTTGAAATAACAAAAAAAGGGATGAAAACTATTGAACTAATAGAACCTATCGTTCAGCTAAACAGACAGACCGCTTTAAAGGGTTTGTCATTGGAAGAAATAGCCTTGCTAGATAAAACGCTCAATAAAATAATTATTAATTGCAAAAAATAAAACCGATGAAACAGATTCTAACACTTGTATTACTATTAATGGCTACTTTAACATTTGCACAAAAACCAAACCTTAATGAAATAAAACAACAATTAAGAGTACTCGAAAAAGAAAACTATTTAAGTGGTGTTATTCTTATTGCAAAAAATGGCAAACCAATATATAAGGAGGCATTCGGCTTTGCTAATCTTCCAGACAGCATTCCTAATAAAACTAACACAAAGTTCAATTTAGCGTCTATGAACAAAATGTTTACGGCAATGGCTGTTATGCAATTGGTGGAAGCCGGAAAAATTTCACTTCAAGATAAAGTAGGAAAATATCTTACAGACTACGCAAATAAGGCTGTTGCTGACTCAGTAACAATCCATCAACTATTAACCCACACTTCAGGAATGGCCAGTTTTTGGGAGGAACACGACAAATTAGCGAAAGAAAAATTCAAAACAGTCACTGACTATCTTCCATTATTCGTTAATCAAAAACTATCTTTTACTCCGGGTTCTGATTTCCTGTACAGTAATTCAGGATATATGGTCTTAGGTTTACTCATTGAAAAAATAACGGGTAGAAACTATTTCGATTTCGTAAAAGAAAATATTTATAAACCTGCAAAAATGATGAATACAGATGCTTATGAGTTAGATGAAGCTATTTCCAATCTGGCTACTGGATATACAATGTCATTAGAAAAACCTGGGCAATGGAAAAACAACATTTTTTTAAATCCAACAAAAGGAACACCTGCCGGTGGCGGCTATTCAACAGCTGACGATTTGCTAAAATTTGCCAATGCTTTACAAAACAATATTTTACTTAGCAAAGAGAGTGCAACTCTTTATACATCAGGCAAAGTGAAGCATAAAGGTAGAGAAGGAATGTATGGCTATGGATTTCAAGAAAACACAATAAACGGGCACCGCGTTATTGGACATGCCGGTGGACACGATGGTATTGCCAGTGAACTAATGATTTTTCCTGACTTGGGCTATACTGTCGTAATACTTACAAATGGAGAGGTTGAAAATTATTGGGAAGTGAGCAATCTAATCAAAAAACAATTGGTAGGTCCAACGCCAACAATTGACAACTTTTTTTACACTAAAGTTATAATTAAAGCAGTTTGCAATAAAGGTTATGAGGTTGCCATAAACGAAATGGAAAGCAGTTCAAAGAAATATTCATTAAGAGAAAGTCTTATTGAAAGATATGGCTATAAACTATTATTTGAAAAAAAGTACAATCAGGCAATAGATTTATTTAACTTAAATATTCATAGTTTTCCAAACTCTACTTATGGTTATTACAATATCAGTGAGGCATATAGAGTATCAAATCAAAAAAAAGAAGCAATAAAATTTCTAAAGCTCTATATTGAAAAAGAGCCAGAAGACAAGGACGCTATATTAAAATATGAAATACTACAAAATAACTTCCGCTAACAGTAAAGGCTTCGTTGGGCTTGAAAAGCCAACAATGAAGCCTCGGTTGGACGGAACCGATTACATGCCGTTCCAACTATGGAGCTATCGTTAAGTTTTTAGAAAGAATTTCAAG